>NZ_DAMDAY010000065.1:0-23890 GCF_032093475.1 Lysinibacillus sp.
AATTTAATATCTGATTCTTCAATCATACCTGTCATATCCAAACTATCCAGTGAATAAGCCAGTTGGTAACCAATTGTCGTATCACGATAAAGGGCTTTTAATGCTTCTACATCTTGTTGTTTAGTGAATTTCATCTCATCTTTAATGTTACGATCAACTGTTTGAATGATTGCAAGTTGATCTTCATCTGTTCCTGGCACTAGATGCAAGGCACGGTCAATCATCACGATCGCTTCAGCACGAGTTGCATCATTGTAAGGTTTGAAGATATCTCCGTACCCTTTGATAATTCCTAAAGCTGCCGTTTTCATAACCGCTTCATAAGCAAAATTCCCCTGTGGTACATCAGGGAATGCTTTTCCTGTTGCTGTAAAATCAAGCTTTGTCTTGAATGCACGGTAAATCATGACTGCCATTTCATTACGTGTAATCTTATCATTCGGTCGGAAAGCACCGTCTGGTTTACCATTGATAATGCCTTGGCTACTGGCAACCTTAACATACTCGTAATACCAATTTGCCGGTTTTACATCAGGGAACGTTTTTACTGTTTCACCTGCACGTAGATTCATTGAATTCACTAAAATTTTCGTAAATTCAGCACGAGTAATCGAATTTTTTGGTTTTACTGAGACGTATGTATATTCATATTTCTCTCCATCTTCCTCAAACGATTCTGTTTCCACATATCCGTCAATAATATCCGCATACAAGAAACGCTCCAATTCATTGTATGCCCAATGATCATAATCGACATCATCCATATAATACAAATCAATGGATTTTTCTGCTGCTTCTGCTGGAGAAACGGTAATAAACCCAAATAGTACAAGGGAAGATAATAAAACATATAGTGCTTTCATTGGTTTGCCTCTACTTTCTTCTATTAAATTTTTTCCAATAGTCGTAGTTTACATGACTGCTACAAATTTTAATAGACTGTAAAATATGGAAATATAATATGTCTTCGAGTAAGACGATTCCTATACAATTACCGTAATCTGGTAGAGGTTTTTAGCTATTGTTATTGGTTACCTTTAAAAGGATCATTACTACCGAAAAGAAAGTATTTCAGGGAAGGGATTTTCCAGGGGGCAAAGGAGTTTGATTAGGAAGAAAAGTAAGAATTGCTGAATTCTAAAAAGACGCTATTCTTATTCTGAAAAGCGTCCTGGTGGAAGTCTGTTATTCAATTAAAACATCCGCTAGTAATAAAAAAATTATTCAAGCTTTAGTTTTAAACCTTCGTGCGTTGCTTTAAAACCTATTCGCTCATAAAACTTTAACGCATCTGGCCTTTGTTTATCAGTTGTAAGTTGAACAATATGACATCCACGTTCTTTCGCACGCTGAATTGCCCATTTTATAAGTCCAGTACCTACACCCATTCCTCTTACAGTAGAAGAAATTCTAACTCCCTCAATAGTAGCTCGCCATCCACCTGTATGTGTTAGATAAGGAGTAAACGTAATTTGTTGTACGCCAATCACTTCATTACCGTGACATGCCACTATTAACTCGTTATTAGGGTCGGATGTAATAGCCTCAAATGCTTTTTTATAACTATCGGGAAGTGGATGCTCATACCGCTCTCGGGTACGTCCCAAAACATCATCTGCAAGCATTGCAACAATACTTTCTAAATCTTGCTCTGTAGCTATTCTATATTCTGTTTCCAATTAAATCCCTCCTTGAATAATCAGTCTTTGATTATCCACTTTCGTGAAAGTTCAAATTGTGCAATTAATTACTTGAAACACTATTTAAGTGCATTTTTGTAGAAAATATTATCAACAGCTTGATCATCAAATAGCATTACCAATCCCCCTTTTTCTTTAACATATCACATACAGTCTATAAATAATAATAGGGGTTAATTATAAAAATTCATAAATTTTCCTTATGACCTAAATCAACCAATTGCCCTCGAATGGAAACAGTTCCAAATCGATATTGCCAAATAATAATGTTCTTTTCATTTAGAAAAAAACACCCCTATAGATTAAAAAATCTAAAGGGGAAAAACGTTAAAGGAAATCTAGTAGGTTACCTCGGAATCTTCTTGCTTTGGTGTAAATGCGATAAAAAGTGCAATTAAATTAGGTGGGATACTAAATATTAAGAACAGCCAGTTTGTCGTCAGGATCGAAATTATTGTAAAAACGATAATTGATGTAACAAAGACGATTATACCAATTTTCACGCGGGAGGGCTTCAACGGGGCTGTACTGGACATGTTAATGCTCAAAATAATTCCAATGATTCCCCAACTCGCTATGTGTGTTAATAAAAGGATACCTAAAACCATAGCAGTGCTTAATTCTATTCCAAAAATGATTAACGTAAAGAAAACATACAGCGCTCCTAACGTCACATACCATGAATAGGATCTCGCCTTTTGCCAAATATGGTAGTACAGCTCGTCTAAACCTCTATTTTTTCTAGCTTTCTTTCGTCCGAACCACCATCCAAGGAGTCCACCTATCACTCCCCCATACAATCCAATCATACCCCAGATATTAAGCTCCATCATTACATTCCCCCCTCTTCAAATATAAACACTTCTTCAATTGTGCTATTGAAAGCTTTAGAAATGTTGTAAGCAAGCTCTAAGGATGGATTGAATTTTCCTGATTCAATAGCAATGATTGATTGCCGAGAGACACCTACTTGTCTCGACAATTCTTCCTGAGTAATCTTCTTCAATTTTCGTAATTCTCGAATTCTGTTTTTCATATAGCCTCCTTTATAAATGTAAAGCAAACTGTACATTTATCGATAAGTAAAGTTTACTTTACATATTTATATATGTCAAGCAAGCTTTACAATTTAATTTTTAGTTAAAAAAACAAAAAGCAAAACGTGTAGAGTAAAGAATTAATGAAATAAAAAACGCATTCCTTACTAAAGAAATGCGCTGGATTATACGATGCTATGCCCTTCAATCCTTTTTAAACAACAAGAAAAAAACGAATTCTAAAATCAAAATCCGTTCTTTCGATCTTATATGAATTCTAATGCAAGATGTGGCAACCCATTGGCGCTGATGGGTTATACTAGCTAAGCTTTTATATAAATGAAGGAGAGGTTTTTGACAATTAAAAGCGTTCCATCGTTAGATCCGTATTTACTGAAACCGCAGCTTTATTACCTTTAGCAGCTGATATCATTAAAGAGGATGGTTTTGATCTTTCGGTCTCCCCTGCAATATATACGTTTTTTTGGGTTGTTCTACCAACACCATCTGTTATAACTTTCCCATCTTCTTGTATGTCACAGCCTAGCTTCTCAGCAAATTGATTTGGGCGATAATAAGATGGGGCAACAAATCCACCCGTTCTACTTATTGTTGCTCCTGTTTCAAACTCTATTTTTTGTAAATAACCGTCATTACCTAATAAGTCTTTTATCTTTTCCGATATAATTTTGATATGGTGTTTTTGTAACTCTGTTTTGCCTTCTTCAGATAATTGAACTCCGTTCGTTAAGACAACCAAATCCTGCGACCAATTATAAATTAACTTAGTCAAATGCAGTACATGCTCTTCTTTTTCTGCAATAACCACTAATGGCTTATCTTTTTGCTCCCAGCCATCACAATACGGACAACTAAATAGGCTTTTGCCATAAAACTCTCTCATACTGGGTATGGTAAATATTTCCTGAATACCTGTGGCGAGTATTATTTTTTCTGAAACAAATTCCTGACTAGTAGCTGTTTTAACAGTAAATCGCTCATTACCTATATCCTTAATGATTTCCGTAACAGTTGCAGTAAAATATGATACGGACGGGTAAATCTCCAGCTCTTTCAACGCTTTTTCTTTAAACGCTTGTGGGTCTATCCCATCACGAGTAATAAATCCATGTGATGCTTGTGTCACTCTATTCCTATTCGTTCCATCGTCCAATAATGCAATGTTTCTCCTTGCCCTTCCTAAAGTTAAGCTAGCACTTAACCCAGAAGCACCTCCACCTATAATGATACAATCAAGGACATTCATTTTTTTACCTCCGTATTGATTTGGTTTTCTATAGAAGTGTTATTTGCATTAGAGGACTAGATTATTTCATACATCATGGATTTCCATTCTTTACACACACTACTATTGAATATGAGATACGGTGTATTTAGCTCAACTGAAATAATCCATAGTTCATGCGTTAATATGACTGAAAAAGGCACAATTCATCTTCGAGAATTGCGCCACTATTGTGGAATATCGTTTATTAAGCTAAAGTAACTGTTACTTCAATAACGCATTTTGTTAGACTTTTTTTTGATTTAATCCTCTAAATAATCAAATTTTCTCGCGTGTTCTACTTCTTGAATGGAAACTTGGCGTGTTAATTCATCTGTTTCGGAGATATGGTAGGAATCCCATTCATCATTAACGGCAATTTCTTCAGGGTCTTCATATAATTCATCATAATTTTCAAAATCCCCTTCAAAATCGGACGGAGATTCGGAAGTTCCATATTTTGCTACAACCTGAAACACATCTTCATAATCATGAATATCATCCTTGTCATCTCGGCCAGAAAAAGAATTGTCAACTGGAGGAAGCATCACTTGCTCTTCAACCGGTCGATCGGTTGGAACGTCTTTTGCTGTATGTTCAATACAAAAAGCGGTATAAGGCAATGCTACCAATCGATCATATGGGATATCTTGTTGACAAACTTCACACACGCCGTAGGTTCCGTCCTCAATCTTTTGTAAGGCGGCATTTACTTTTGCTAACTCATCATCGTCATGGACTTTTAACGCCATATCTTTTTCACGTTCATATAATTCAGTACCTAAATCTGCTGGATGATTATCGATCGTTGACAATTCATCAACAGAATCCCGTAAACTTCCTCGTTCTAAATATTCATCATCTGTATCCATTCTTCGTTGAAGCGAGTGTTTTTGTTCAATTAACATATTTTTTAACTTTGATATTTTTTTCTCACTTAGCATCGTCATCACGTCCTTTTCATTATTATGAACGAATATGATTTTAATTATTTGCTAAAGGATAAGTTTAAATACAAAAACGAAAAGACAAAAAATAAAAATAGTACTAAACCTACTACAAATTACACATTGTATCTCTAATATGAAATAAACATTTCTTAGAGCAATACACCCAATTATGAAAAGCAACAATTATCCAAAGTAATTATGAAAACAACAAACAACAAGAAAAATACTTACTATTCCCCAAGCAGTAGTACTCCATATCCACCAAATTACCGATTTAGCTTTTGATGATGGATTTTCCTCATCTTCCATATTTACTTTTATCAAGGCGACCTTATTTTCCATACCTTTTTTCATAGAAATGAGAACAACAAATCCAATTAAAATGAAACCAATTGTTATCCAAAGTAATAGGTCCACTTTTACACTCCCTTTATACAAAATAAAGTACCCTGTGAAAATAATAATTATTCCATTAAATGCTGAAACTTAATGTTCCCAAAGCGTAGTTTGGAATAATTGTTTCTAAATGTTGATTTAAAGTGTTCCTGAATTTGAATTTAATATATTGGTTCAGCAATCTATATTTATATCATAGTGTATATTCATCATAATTTTGTTCAACACTTTATCAATTTTGGAAATTAACTTATGTAACTCTTCATTTTCTGAAGCGGAAAAGGTTTCTCCTCTTTGTTTGTTTAAAATCACAGTTTGATTAATCAGCCTCAAACAAGATTTAATCAATGCTAAATCAATATTTATTGCTTCTTTACTTGTGTCTAATCCATACATTTGTACCACTCCTTACTATGAATTATATGTCAGTTGTATTTACTTTTCTACCAAATAGTGGGTGTGTAAAAAACGCAATAGTGGTAGAGTACAATAATCCTTAGAGGATATTAAAAAGGCTTCACAAACTGTCATTTCGACCATTCGTTAAAGAATACCATGGCCCTTTTCATGAAGAAAGACGCTTTCCTTATTAGAAAAGCGCCCGGCTGTTGAAGATTGAAAAGACTTAATATGGTGGGATGCCCTATAAATTCCCTCTTAATTAGTAAAGGGCGTTCTTACTATATTCTTCTCCTCAGCATCAATCAATAGATAAAAAAATGTTCACGACTTTTTCTATAGAGTCACAGACAAATCTGTCAGCTCAAAATACCACTCTAGGAAAGAGTTAAAGCTTTTCCATTGTGAAGTCAAGTTACCCGCAAAAAAATCTTCCATCTGCTGGCCCAAACCTAGGCCTAACACTTCGTCAGTATTCTTGTTATAAAAAAAGCCGAACTCCCCATCAAAATTATCCAATGGAATATAGTCTTCAGGCAGGTTTAACACGACATGAGTTCTCTTCATGCCTAACAGATAATCAGAAGTATTGATCATAAACCAACAAATCTGATAGATTTCACGTCGTCTACTAAAGAAAGTCGGCCCATCCTCAGCATGCAAATAAAAAGTAGCAAAATCAGAACCCAAATCGATGTCTAACTTTACTAAAGCTTCTTTATACTCCTCTTCAATGTCTTCAAACCACCAGTTTTTACTTTTGCAATAGTTGATCACTTTTTCCGATAGCATCTCGACTGCTCCTTGCTATTTAATAAACTATATGTAAATATATTCCTAAGTATATCATATCTCCTTTCCTATTAATTGAAAGTAATCACGTCCATTCACACACCTCTTCTCTTCCTCTAAATAAAAAAAGGCACAATTTTTGCTTCGAAACTGCGCCTGATAAATCATCATTAAAATAAAAGTCCCCATTAGTTAAACAAATTTTATATTTTTCTTCACAGAAATTTCTACCATAGAATAGAATAAACCTGCAATCCCAAATAAAATAATCGAGCTGACAATATTTAAATGATATTCTACAATAAAACGAGAACCATATATGACTATTAAAGAAAAAGCCCCTATTCCCCCACCAAATAAAGTAAAGGTAGCCATTTTAAACATCTTATTTTCCATAAATTTACTGAGAATAAATGTTAATGGCCAAAATGTAAGAGGATATAGAATGAAAGCATAGGAACCCATTAGGAATACATAACCAATTCCAAAATCACGAAGTCCTGTCATGTATTCTGATGTCCTGATTTTATTTCCTTCTAAAATTTCTAATCCCACACCAGCTAAGGCAAACAGCACGATAAAAGGTACCCACATAATTAAACAATGATAAATAGTTTTCATTCTAATTCTTCCTCTTATGATATTTTACTAGAATGCACTTCTTAACAAATTTAACGAAACTAGAGGAATAAAGTTACAATGTATCTTCTACTAACTGGTCAACAATCAAGATTGCGGCATTTTCTTTTCAACTGCTAATTGCTTTGGTTAATGCAACTCTATTACTCACCTACCGCTGTAACAGCAATGCTCCAGACAATGAATACAAAAGATATAGTTAACTTCTTTTTTTATTTTCTTTATTATTGCAACAAGGTTTAGACAAAATGTAATAGCTAAAATTGGCATTACATAAATACTAATGAACGTAAATACTATCATCTATAAAACATTCACCTCCACTATGGTTATTCAAGCTTCTCACTATATCACATAGTTTTTTACTCAATCCTCATAAGGAGGAATCGCAGTTTGACTTGCTCCACTATCTCTCTCATCCTGCCAACTTTTTAATAGCTCGCTCTTCAAAAAAGATTCTTGGTGCTGATTGCTGTTCTTTTTGGAGATGGCTTTTTACCACTGCCATAATATTTAATTTCGGAACAATAAATATATATTGCCCAAATATACCATTCGCATAATAATAATCATTCGGGGTGTTAGAATGATTATTTTCATAAGTCCATAGCTGATAACCATATCCATAAGTTCCTTCATTTGTTTTTTTCACTTGATTATATGGTCTTGTTGCTTGATGGAGCCAGTTGGATGAAAGGATCTGACTTGAATTAAATTGCCCTTCGTTTAAAAATAACAATCCAAGCTTCACCATATCCTCAAGATATAATGAAATACTGAAACCACCCCCGTTAACTCCTTGTGGATCCTTTAGCCAAGTGTATTTATTTATCCCCAGCGAATGAAAAAGATATTTTTCGGCAAATGAAGCAGTGGAAATTCCAGAAATTTTTTGTATGATTGCACTTAGTAAATGGGAGTCTCCTGAATTATACTGAAAGGTTGAACCAGGTCTATGTATAATTGGCTGTTCTAGTATGTATTTAACCCAGTTTTTTGACCCCTGGAAATTTCCTATTTGTAACCCCGAAGTCATAGTCAACAAATGAAATATTGTAATTTCTTTCTTTTGCGGATCATTAGACTCTAATATCTCTGGAAAATAGTTTTGAATGGATTCGTGAATATTTTTAATTAACCCTTATCTACCATAATTCCAATTAAAATAGAAACAATGCTCTTTGTAATGGAATTTACCTTTAAAGGCTTCTCGACTACCTTTTTATTCTTCAAGTACTCGTAGATTCGAGTATCCCCTTTATAAATAACAAAAGCTTCAATTCTAATGCCTTTAAGTTTCTTTTCTAACTCATTTAACGATAATTTACTCAAACTTCAAATCCACCCCTTTCACAAACATCCTACTCATATGTATTCTATTTATCTTGGGATTTTCCTCCAAATAATACATTAATTAAATTAAAAGGCATTGGAAGTGGCAAACGCCAGCCTCCAATGCCTAAAGACAAATGCATGATTAATTGTCGGTGCTGTTACTTACCCACGACCAGCTTGGAAATCAGGATATAAAGTCATTCCACCATCTGCAAATAAAGTGATTCCTGTTACATAGCTAGCTTGGGAAGAAGCAAGCCATGCCGCTACGGCTGCAATTTCTTCAGGTTTTCCGATATACCCCATCGGTACCATGCTTTCTACATCTGCACGTTTTGCTGGATCTGCAAATTTTTCCGCATTTATTGGTGTATTAATCGCTCCAGGCCCGATGTTGTTGATACGGATTCCTTTAGGAGCATATTCTAAGGCTAATGTTTGTGTCATCAGCTTAATTCCACCTTTACTTGCTGCGTAGTGCACAAACAAAGGCCATGGGATCATTTCGTGAACACTAGACATATTGATAACAGACCCTTTAATATCGTTCTCCACGAAGTATTTAATTGCTTCTCGACTTCCTAAAAACGCACCCGTTAAATTGGTATTGATGACTCTATTCCAGTCACTTAACGGCATTTCATGTGAAGCTACTGGATTTTCAATACCTGCATTATTAATCATCACATCGAGGGTTCCAAATTTATTCACAGCAGTCTGTACTAGGTTGATGACATCCTCTTCAACTGTCACATCACCTTTTACAGCTATGGCATCCCCACCTGCTTTTTTTACTCCCTCAACAACAGCATTGGCCTCATTTTCATCTGAGCGGAAATTAACGATAACTTTTGCTTTCTCCTCACCAAAGCGTAATGCCATTGCTTTTCCTAATCCTGTTGAAGCACCTGTAATAACAATAACTTTTCCTTCTAAATCTGAATACATGTAAAATCCTCCTTCTTATCCTTTCGCCATCCCTAACATAATTCCAGCGGCGACAATAAAAATAATCCCAATTACTATAGCTATCATTTGACGTTTTGTTTTTTTCTCACCAATGATAAATATTCCACCTAAAGTTGAAATCACGATTCCCATTTGGGAAAGTGAAAAACTCGTGGCTACTCCGACACGTGGCTGAGAAATAAATAAAAACATATTCCCCGCAGCCCAAATTAAGCCGGGGATAATATTACGGATTGCATATTTGTTAAATGGTTTATGCTTAAAGGTTAATAAAATCCCACCTATAACCATCCCGATTGCTTGTGGCAATAAAGCAGACCAACCATTGACATCAAACAAGCGAACTACAACCACATAGACTAAATATCCGAATGTTGAAACAAGGAGAATTAATATCCCTTTTTTCAAATTGCCACCATTGTCCTCTTTTTTCTCTTCTGGATTCGGAAGAGATGTAAGAACAATCCCAACAATAATACTAATAAGCGCCAGAACACCTAATATAACCGACATTGTTGTTGACCATTCATGAAACACAATAACGCCAAATAAAGTTGTGGCTACTAACTGTAAACCTGTTGAAATCGGCATGGTTTTAGATACACCCATTAAATCAATACTTTTTAATTGATTTGCTTGTCCTAATGCCCAAAAAAGACCTGAAACAATGCCGACCCCCAAAACTACAGGTGTCAGTTCTGGTTTAACTACAAAATAAACCCCTATGGAGAAGAGCAGTGCACCAATTGTTGTTCCAAGTACTTGACTATAGGGACCACCACCAAGCTTGACATTAAAGAGCACAATACTTCCCCAAAACAGAGCTGGTAAAATCGCTAGGAAGATATCCATCTTTTGCTCCCCTATCTATAATATATTTTTTATTGATTGGCCATTTTGCCCAGTACTGTAAGTTTCGCTTGCAATATGACAGCTCTTTGCTGTTTATTACGATTAGTAGTTCTTCTCATTTTAAGGAGAGAAGCACAATAGTAATATGAAACGTAACAAAAACTTTTATACCATTGATATAAAAACGGACTTAAAACTAAATGAGAACCAAATCAAAGAGTTCATTGCCAAAACAACCTATCTGCATTACAAACCTGTTGATATTAAGCAATTGATACTCATATAGAAAAACCTCCTTTCAACATATCTCGAATTCAAGATAGTTATTAATCAATATCTCAAATTCGAGATATTATTTACGAGTAAAATCATATTCCCACGTCACAGATTTGTCAATAAAACAAAATTTGGAAAACCAATAAAAAATTTATTGGTTCGTTGAATGAATGCTACTATATGTTAAGAAACTAAAGTATCTTTCGTACAAAAAAACCAGTTCCGCAATGGTACTGGTTAGAAATATATATTCATTACTTAAAAAATTTAATTCGTTCTTCAAGTGGGCGGAATTCTTTTTCACCAGGTGTGACTGTTGGATTACCAAATGGCATTTGCGCAATAAGCTTCCAATTTTCAGGTATAGACCATTCTTTTTTTACTTCATCATCAATTAGTGGATTATAATGTTGTAAAGAAGCTCCTAATCCTTCTGCTTCCAATCCTGCCCACACTACTAATTGGTGCATACCTGATGCTTGATTTGACCAAATTGGAAAGTTCTCAGCATAGGGAGCAAATTGCTCTTGAAGCGATTTAATTACAGCCTCATCTTCAAAGAATAATACGGTGCCATACCCTGCCTTAAAGGAATCCATTTTTTGTTGAGTTGCTGAAAAGTCTTGGTCTCCAACTACTTTTCTTAATGTTTCAGTTGTGATGTCCCATAATTTATTATGTGCTTCACCTGATAATACAATCAAACGTGCAGATTGAGAATTGAATGCTGATGGCGTATATTTCACAGCAAATTCTACAATTTCTTTAATTCTTTCATCCGATATTTTTACCTCTTTACCAATTCCGTAGTAAGATCGTCTTTCTTTAAGTGTCGTATAGAAATCTTTAGCCATAATTTTGTTCCTCCAGAAAATATTTTTTAACATGGTATCTGTCGCTAGATATTATGACTAACTAATTTGTTTTATATTCATAAAAATATATTGCCCAAACAAAAATTAGCGTATTTAACTAGTTGATGTAAGAAAAGAAAACCATGGAAATATCTTATTTAGATTTTCCATGGCATCGAAAAATGTTATTAATTTTTATAATGGGCATTCCTAACTCAGCAGATAAATTTTAAAAACCGATTTTTCTGCTAAACTGTTAGGCTTTTTTATACTCTACGGAGGTCGTGCTTGACTGGGCTCGAGAAAGCGCCATCGTTGCGCCAATAGCTATCGTAACTCCTAATGCACCTATCCAAGTAACTGAAGATAGTGATATTTTCTCCACAAAAACACCTCCAATTCCTGCTCCAGCAGCCATTGCCAGTTGCATTACGGATTGATTTAAGCCTAATAAGATACCAGATGATTCTGGCTCGATGGTAGCCAAGTTATATTGTTGTGTTGGTCCCGATGTCCATGCTGCAAATGACCATAGTATTAACACTATTAATACACTAATATAGGAGTTTGTTACGACAGATAATAATACTAACATGATAATATGTAACAGCATGCCACCTATCAATGTTTTTTGGACTCCCCAACGATCTGTACTAAATCCACCAAATTTAGAACCAAACAAGCTTGCGATACCGAAAATTAGTAATACGCCACTTAGATAGTTTTTCCCTATTCCTGATACATGTAACAAGTATGGTGAAAGGTACGTGTAAGCAATTGAGTACCCACCAACCCAGAAAAAAGTAATGGCTAATCCAATTGCCACCTTTCTTTTCTTTAAAAGTGCCAACTGCTTAACTAATGGTACAGATTTATCACCCTCAATAAGTGGGATCGTCGCTCTTATTATAATGATTGCAATAATTCCTAGTAGTGCTATCCCGCCAAATACCGCTTTCCAGCCAAATGCGCTAGAAATAATTCTGCCAACGGGCACCCCTATAATTAATGAAGCTGTAAAGCCCATAACCACTGTAGCAATTGAGCTGCCTTGCTTCCCTTCTGGTGCAATTTTTGCAGCGATCGTTAATGCAGTAACTACGACCATCCCTGCTCCAAGTGCCATAATGACACGAGCCATCACAAATAATCCGTAACCAGGTAGGATGAACGCTAAGATATTACCTATTACGAACAAACCTAGCGAAAAAATCATTAACTTACGTCTATCCATACTAGACGTTATTCCCATAGAAATAGGTGTAAATATTGCATATACAAGCGAAAATATTGTAATTAATTGACCTGCAGCAGCTAAAGTTATGCCAAGTGAATCGGCTATCGTATCTAAAATTCCTGAAATTATATATTCAGAAGTTCCTACTAAAAAACTGACGATAGCCAAAATATAGATCTTTATTGTGTTAGACAAGTGATGTCACTCCTTTAAATCATTTATATATATAGATATATAGACATATCTCAAATTATCGATATGTTAGTTCACAAAAATATAAAATTTTCTAGCTAGCCTAAATGAAACTGAACTCTTTAAAGAACGCACAAAGAATTCAGTTTCACTCGTTATTTCTTTTGCTTCAAGAATTCAGCGATTCCATTGATGGCATCTTCATTTCTTTTATAATAAGTAAACTTTCCTATACGGTCAGCCTTTATAAGACCAACCTGTAAGAGCATGGAAAGATAATGAGATGCTGTCGATTGCGTCATGTTCAATTTTTCTGTTATTTGACTAACGCAAACCCCTGTTTCGTTCATATCAATCCCTTCATGGGGCTTAAAATGGAGATCCGGTTCCTTGAGCCATTCTAAAATTTGCAACCTTGCTTCATTGGATAATGCTTTAAAAATATCAACTTGTTTCATACAAATCATTGTATCGAGAATTATCGAAATGTCAAGTGCGCACTCTTTTTCGAAGCCATATAGGCTTCATCCTCAATAAAACTAACTTGCACATTTCATTATATCGAGAATTATCGATACGTCAAGTGTGAATTGCGCTCTTTTGTTCAGTTACTTCATGAAAAACTTACAATAACTGAAGTACGATTCCCAAATGATTATTAAATAACCAATTGAAAAACAGCAATAATATATTATAAATCGAAATAAATGTATTGATAAACGATAAAAAATAGACTAATATCGTATTACATCATATTATCATTAAGTCAATGAGGTGCTTCAAATGAATGGTAAACTAAATTCAATTTTTTTCTTAAAGATCGTTGCTTTTCTTATTGGAATTGCGGTGCTTGCTGTGTGTATATATTGGTTACCTCAAGCAGCTATACGGGATGCAAAAGAGCGTCCAGGAGATTATTCGATATATCCATTATTAATAGGTGCATATGGGGTATGCATCACGTTCTCTGTTGCGTTGTATCAAGCATATAAACTATTGAGTTTTATCAATATAAACAATGCTTTTTCTGAGGTTTCCCTTCAATGCTTGAAGGTTATAAAAAAATGTGCTTTCACTACTATTTTATTCATTTTGTTTTTAATAGTTTACCTAAGGGTTTTGGCTATGTTCACGGGTGATGACGCAGCGGGTCCGATAGCACTTGGTCTTATAGGGATGTTAGTAACTGCTATCATCGCTGCCATTATAGACGTACTTCAAAAGCCCATAAAAAATAGCCTAGAAAAAATGTAGGTTTATTTTGCTAGTATATAACTAAACACTGAATTATGACCTTTAAATGTAAAATGGGCCCTATTCTTTTAGAAATAACACCAAGCCCTTTAATGCAAATAGGCGCATTACTTATTTTAATCTGCACCCCAAATGTTAGGGTCGTGTCTAACACTTTAGGTGCAGATCTATTTCAGAAAAGCGCCCTTTACCTGAAGACTCGATTTCAAGATTATCCTAAGGGATGAACAACCACAATTTTTTATTTCCAATCTCTCTTTAAAAGAGAAAAAGAGTAGTGATCATAGTAATTCCCTCTAAAAAAATGTTTGTTTCTATAAATGCCTTCATTTATAAATCCAAGGTTTTTTAATAATTTTATAGAGTTTTTGTTATTTAAAGCGACATATGCATTTATCCTATTTAACTTCATATTACTAAAGCCACTTTCTATTGCTGATATCAATGCTTCTTTCATATATCCCTGTCCCCAAAATTCATACAATAAATCATAACCAATCTCAGCTATATTATTGGTTTTATCCCACAAGTCATAGCCACAAGTACCAATTTGTTCATTACTATCTTTCTTTACTAAAACCCACCTATTATATCCTCTTTTTTCTGGCTCTGAATTCCACTCAATAAATTCAATTGCTTCTTCTTTTTTCGTATATATTTCTTCATCGTATAGATATTCACAAACTTTTTCATCGCTAAAAAGTTTAAAAATAAAATCTATATCCTCCCTATTTACATTTCTTAATTTTAATCTTCTGGTTTCTAGTTCTGGAAATAATCTTTGCTCGCTCATTATGTATCTCCTTTGCAGAATTATTTTTTTAATCCATTAAGATACCTTTTAGTGGATTAACATACACATTCAAGATAAACTAACTAATTTCCTCTCCTCTCTAGATAGTGATTCAGTAAATACTCCTGATTCATATATCTAATTAAAATAATACTCTGGGAAAGTAATTGAGGATTGGTTAGAAAGGTACACTGCTAATGATGAAAAAACTATTGAAATAGTTAGAGGTAAATAATGTTTTAGGTTACCTTCTATATTGATAGTGCCGAACTCTATTTAAAAAGGCACTTCCTTGCTCCAGGAAAGCGCCTTTTTCTAATACTTCAATTTAGATAATTCTTTTTTTAGCTACCTTTAATTTATTTTAGAATAAATACAAATGTCAGTCAGCCTGCTGCCATCTGCGGTTAGATCCTCATTCCTTAAAGTACCTTCTAATATAAAACCAAGTTTTTCCGGTATAAAACGACTTTTAACGTTTGTTGATTCACATCTTATTCCAATTCTCTTAAATTTAAGATAATTTAATCCGAAGTCTACTAACTCCTTTACTGCTTCCGTCATATATCCATTACCACTATATTTTGTATTAATCCAGTATCCAATCTCACCTTTAGGAATGTTCCAGTCAATTGCATGAAGACTCGTAGTTCCAATTAAGTCCTTGCCTCCATCTTTATCAAAAATAAGGAAACGAAAACTATCTCTTTTTAAAAAATTAATATGAGCATTTTTTAACAAGATTTCTGTTTCTTCAACGGTCGGAACTTGTTGGAAAAGTGACAACCACTCTTTTAATTCAGAAAAGGAATATCTAATTGCTTGGTTCACAATTTCTCCGTCTCCAGTTAAAAGTGGTGCACGAAGAATTAGTCTTTCTGTTTCTAATTGTAAAGGAATATCTAATAACAAAGGGTTCATTCGATTTTCCCCTCTCCTAATTATTGTAGATTAATCTGTCATTTTATTACTCTCTCTAATTATGGTAATGAAAATGATAATATCCTATTTCTGTAATGGCAAATCCCGTTGCATCATCACTAAGAATAACAACATTAGATCCATCGATGCTCCAAGTCTTTAACTACTCTTCACAGCTGTATTTCTAAAGAATTGTATTCAAATCAATTGGTTTAGTCAACAACTATTGTTCGACAATCTAGCCCGTATAATATTACCCAAAGTTAGTAATGAAAAAATAATAAAAGCAATCCTATTCTATTATTGATAATGGTACTTTTTGGATTTATACTTGAGGTGAAATACCATTTAGTAATGAAGGGAGATTAACTATGGAGGTAACATTTACAGTAAGTAAATGGGATGAAAAGCCAGTGGACAACACTAGAAATGAATTCCCTATAAATATTGCCCATGTCGAGTATGATATTGAGGGTGAATTAACAGGAAAAGCTTTTGTTGAATATTTATTATTTTATATAGACTCTTCTATAGATGATGGTCATTTAGCCACTTCTAAAATTTCCGGATTTTTGCATTTTGAAGGAACTTATAAAGGAAAACAGGGCACGTTTACTGCTCTAGAGCAAGGGATATTTGATAAAGGAAATCTAGATTCTCCAGCAACAATCATCAAAGCTACCGGTGACTTAGAGAGCCTGAAAGGATCTTATAATTATAAGTTTACAGGTGACACGAGTAAAATGATTCTAGATTTTACATTCTAACAAATTAGTAGTTTCCGCTTCTTGAATAGTGTATTTATAAATTTAAAAGGGAGAACACAATACAGGCTCTCCCTTATCTCGTTTATTTATTTGATAACAGCCATTTCCATTCTAAATTGATCACCATTATCAATAAATCCTAAACTGGCATATAAGTGATGTGCTTCCTGATTTTCTGGATGATAACCAACCTTTGTTATTCTTTTCCACTAACCTCTAAAATATTTAAACCCTCGGATGCTTCAGGAGCTTCAAAAAATTTAGTAACATGAATAAACGTAGCTTCCGTGTCAAAAGCTGCTCTTTCGGGCTGTTCGATACTCCTTTGTGCTATTTGATGTAAGCATTGCTCGTTATTTAAATTAAGGAAAATTAGTTGATGGTTTGCATTGACCTCGGACGCTATATCCAAAAACCACTTTCGCTGTTTTTGAGTGTTACCTGGAAAATCCATCACTACATCAGTACCAACACTTAAAATATTTTGGACATGCTTTTTCATCATCGACTTAAGCTGCGCTGAAAATTTAAGATAGTCCTCAAATGATGTAATCTGATCGGGATAAAGAGATGCTAGCCATTCATCCTCAGATAACAGTACCGCATGTTTTTCTATAGCCATTTGTTTTGATTTCGTTGATTTTCCTGCTCCCATTTTCCCACAGAAAAAGTAGAGAGTCCCCAATCGTTTCATATTTTTATTCCTCCGAGCTTATTTTATTGGTATTGTGCCAAATTAATAGGTTATTAGTAATTCTAACTGTCTTTTTTAAGTATGCATATTCAGTTTTACATATTCACCATCTAAATGGGGTCTTTTCATTGTTGTAGGATATAAACACATTATTTGTAACCTTTATTCAAGATTATGTATGAACATTTTACAAATTAACTCTGTCACCTTTACTATTTGGTTGGGATATTACTAAAAATTCAACATCCTGATTAGATTCATTACGCATTTGATGTTTGATAAGAGGAGGTATTTCTATCCCTTCTTGAGGATTTAATGTAATAATTTCATCGTGAATTTGAATAGTTGCTATCCCTGTCAAAATAAAGAAAAATTGACGTGCTTGCTTATGATAATGTACAACTTCCGTTGTATTTGCTGGCATTCGTTCGTGGATGATGCTTAATTCTGTATTTTTTACTAGATGCCACCCATCACAGTTATCACCCCATAAATAATGCTCAGCATTGTGCTTACTTATCTTCATTACAACCACTCCTTATCTTAATATCAATTTCTATTATATAGCCAACTTTCAAATTTTTTATATTTAACGAGCGTGCCCTGTTACTTTATTGTACTTTTCTTCAAAATCTCTCAACCCATTTTTAATCAATAAAATGGCCCTATACAAAAAGACACCCATTTCTACATGAGTGTCTTAAATGTGATGAAATTGGTTATTTTCGCATCAGATTTTTCTATTTGACATTTACGTAAGATTACAAGTCTATCGGCTTGCCACCAGTCACTCCATAAATCTGACCGGTAATATAACTTCCTTCATCGGAGGCCAAAAGAACATACACCGGTGCAAGCTCTACTGGTTGTCCCGCACGGCCGAGAGGAGTATTTTGGCCAAACTTCGGAATTTCTCCTTCCAATTTTCCATTATCCAGCTGTAACGGCGTCCAAATTGGTCCTGGTGCAACACCATTGACACGCACACCCTTAGAAGCAAAATACGAGGACAGGGATACCATAAAGTTGCTTATGGCACCTTTTGTCGCGGCATAATCCATTAAGGATGAGGACGGATCGAACGATTGAACCGATGTGGTCATGACAATCGCACTTCCTGGTTCCAGATGTTTTTCGGCAGCTTTGACGGTCTCAAACATGCTGATGATGTTTACTTTGAACGTGTCATGCACTTGTTTGATTGTTAAGTCACTTAGGGATGGCTGTGCGATTTGTTGCGCAGCATTCAATACTAGTATGTCTAATCCGCCAAAAGCTTCCACTGTTTTTGACACAATTTCTGTCGCTGTGCTATCTTCTCGCAAGTCATACGGTAGCAGTAATGCTTTTCTGCCTGCTTTTTCAATTAATTCTTTGACTTCATTGGCATCTTCCTCTTCGCCAGGGAAGAATTGAATGGCCACATTTGCTCCCTCGCGTGCATATGCAATGGCGGCGGCACGGCCAATTCCAGAATCGCCTCCGGTAATCAAGGCATTGCGCCCTTCCAGGCGATTGTATCCTTTATATGATTCTTCTCCACAATCAGGTTTAGGACTCATTTCATTTTGTAGCGCTGGCGTATTCTGTTCTTGATCCGGGAATTTCTCCGTATAAAATTTCGTACGTGGGTCAGTTAGATGTGGGTTTCCCATCAGCAATCATCTCCGATCTTGTTTAATAATTAAAAAGTTCCGCAAGGCTTCTTCAACATTTTGTGAGCTTGCACTAGCTACATCCTGTTACATTTTTTTGAATACCCTGTGATCATTTACTTTAAACAGCTTTAATTCTATTAGCCTCATCACCTATTAATTAGTCATTTACTTTTTCCTTACAAAAGAAAAATCACCCTGTGTAAGCGAGCAGACTAGTCCATTAATGGAATGGATAGTTTGAACACTTACATAGAGTGTTTTCAGTACTTCAATATCGTTGGTTGAGGTTATGATAGATATTTTATGCCGTTTTTTTATGATTGATTCTTTTTACGCTTTTGCTTGTAAAGCCTCAATCGCTTGCGCTACTTGCTCTTCTGTTAAATTGTGACGCACGATGTAGCGGTTGCGTGCATGCTTTGTACATTCGATTGTACAGCCACCTAAATGTTTAGCTTCATTTTCTTCAGATGCGATGATTTGTTTGTTACATTCAGGGTTTGCACAGTTAATGTAACGTTCACAAGGTTCACCGTCATAGTGATCACGACCGATAATTACGTGCTCTACTTGATTGATTGGCACCGTTAAACGTTCATCAAATACGTACATTTGACCGTCCCATAATTGACCTTTTGTAACAGGGTCTTTTCCGTATGTGGTAACACCGCCATGTAATTGACCGACATTGCCAAAGCCTTCCCGTTTCATCCAGCCCGAAAACTTCTCACAACGAATCCCACCCGTGCAATAAGTTAAAACATTTTTCCCTTCGAATAGCTCGCGGTTTGCACGGACCCATTCCGGTGTATCACGGAAGTTTTTTACATCTGGTCGAATCGCGCCACGAAAATGGCCGACATCGTATTCATACGTGTTGCGCACATCTAATACTACTGTATTTTCATCTTGCATTTCGGCAAGGAATTGTTCTGGTGACAGGTAGCGACCTGTTAATTCATGTGGGTTTACATCTTCTTCTAAGCCTAAGTTTACTAACTCAGGACGTGGGCGTACGTGCATTTTTTTGAATGCATGCCCTTCTGCCGCATCAATTTTAAAGACAATGCCTTCAAATAATGGGTCTGCTTGCATGTTTGCCATGTATTGCTCTGTTTGCTCAATCGTACCTGAAACAGTACCGTTAATGCCCTCAGTAGCAACTAAAATACGACCTTTTAAACCGATTTCTTTACACATGGCTAAGTGCATTGCTGAAAACGCTGCTGGATCTTCAATCTTCGTGTAATGATAATATAATAATACTTGATAATTCATTGTTTCCACCTATCATTTCATATATTTGCAGGATATACCTGATAGTGTCTTTAACGACCTATTAACAATACAGGATAATCATTTAATATGCTATCGGTAATTAGACTGAAATCGGTATTCAAAAAATTCATAAAATGGCCAACAGACCTTTTTAAATAGAAGGTGAATCTGTTCTTGATTGTAGACGCATTTCTTATGTGTTGAAAAAAATTAAGCTTCTTTATTTGGATTTAATTATTAATTCTGTTCTATTCAGCACTCCGTATTTATCAAATATGATCTTTTGCTTTTTTAAAATTGCTATTGCTGTATAGTAGACCTTCCAGATGATAAAACATCTTTGAAAATAATATATTGCTGAACTATTAGCGAGCTTCAAAAGAAGACACTTTCTTTTACTGAAAGCGCCCGATCGCGGTATACAATATTTATTTCTTATTAAGTCAGTTCTAACAAAATCGGTTTTTCCTTATAGATATTTGGGTTTATAATGAGTCGAGACGTTGTAGCCTACATTTCTTTCAAAGAGATCCTATTCACTAAGGATTCTGTTATGTTCCTATCTAGTTTTTTAATGGCTAACATCGAACTATCCTGAATGATTCCAGTCTCCATGAAACCAAATGAAGCGTATAATGTTTTAGCTTTGACATTACTTGTATGATAAAAGAGGGTTACATATTCTGCTTCTCCATCTGGCGTAGTTTCAATATCCTTCAGCATTTTTTCAAAAGCAAGTTTGCCATATCCTTGCCCCTGGTAATGCTTATCAATCATCATATGCCAAATAAAATAGCTCTTCTTCCCGTAAAAAACTTCAGTTTCAAATGATTCATGATCTAACGTATCATAAATGTACATCAAGAATCCAACCACAATTTCATCGGCATAAATGGCAAATGGAGTCGCTGGTATTCCGTCTGCGTTCATCATATGAGCGTCTGCAAAGCTTCTGAGGTTAGTCGTTTCTATATAGTCTTTCTGGTTTTCATTAACTTCAAGTGCTATTACTTCATCTATGTTATCACCGTTTATTTTTCGTAATTCAATCATCTTTTTCTCCTCTCCTAAGGTCAATCACTTCCACACACGTCTTATAACATTTAAATAAAATAACAATTTTTCTTCTGCATCCTTAATTAAACTAATTTAGCTATTTAAAAGCCAAAATAGTAAATTCCCACGGTATATTTTCATTGTTCCAACCACGATGCTCATCAAATTTTTTTAATTTAAAACCAGATGTTATGACAGAATTTATTATCTCGCTAAGTGTATATAATCTTATAGACACATCAGGAAAGTCCTCTTGTTCATGCTCATCAAAGAAATGCTTATACGCTAAGTCTCCATTTTTTATTTCCTTGTCAAAATAACCTTGTTGGATTTGATTTTGGATTTCAGCGTTAGGACCTTTAACTATACATTTTCTTAAGGGATGAAAATCACTTAGAATCATTTCTCCACCATCTTTTAATAATGAAAACAAAATAAACATGAATTTATCAATATCATTAAAATAATGCAATATGCCACCTTCTAAATAAATCATGTCAAAATGATTGCTATACATTTCTAAGTCTATATCATAAATATCAGTGACAATATAATTAATAGAGGTATTTGCAAATCCCACTAATTCTAAGGCGTATTTTTGGTTTTCTGCTGAAATATCAAATACTGTTACTCCAGCACCCAATAATGCTAATGGTACTGCTTTTCTGCCATTTGAACCACAAACATTTGCAATCTTCTTGCCTTCAA
The DNA here is from genome assembly GCF_032093475.1 of Lysinibacillus sp. Classification (NCBI taxonomy): domain Bacteria; kingdom Bacillati; phylum Bacillota; class Bacilli; order Caryophanales; family Bacillaceae; genus Lysinibacillus; species Lysinibacillus sp. The sequence continues at coordinate 22,043 of NZ_DAMDAY010000065.1, forward strand.
TATGTTCAAAGTATTGTTTGTGCTTTTTAAGAAATGCTCCGGGATTTTCTACCATATGAGTAGCTAAATCCTGTGGAGTACCGTTACTTTTGCTCCAAAATTCATATGCTCGATATTCCCAAGCCTTTTTATTTTTGATACTTTGTTCATTCATCTTTAGTAAGACTCCTTCTCAATAGAACTTAGATAAGCTTTTAATAATCGTAATGGTATTAGTTTATCGTGCACCTACAAAGAAAATGGCTTACCCTTGTTCCAGGAAAGCCCCCGATTGCTAAATAATTAAAAACGCGAAAGCTGCAAAATAGTTCTCTTTGTAAAAGCCTTGCTATCTCGCCATTAGCCCCACGATATGACCTTGTTTTTCAACCATAATCAAGATACCTTCTGCTGACTTAAATAGACTAGCTAAAGTTTTCACCTAAAAGAGAGGAGATTTAGCAACTTTAAGACTTACAATCATTGCCATTAGCTATCGCTGTATTAGTTATAGAGCAGTATTCTTTTTAAACAAAGGTATGCTCCCTCCACTAAGTCCGTAAGCAACCCCAATCTTTTCCCAACCATATTTCTCATAGTAGTCTTTAAGATCTGAAGTAAGATAGAGATATTCGTACCCTCTTTTTGCTGCTTCCTGCAGTCCATGATTCAACAATTTAGCTCCTAGAGAATTACCTCTGAATTTTTCATCTACAAACAAACATGCTAGCCATGGGCTCAAATCCTGACGGCTATTTAGATCATTACGAATTAATGCATAAGTTCCGATAATGTTATCATCTACTTTTGCAATGTAAAAACTTGGTATGTCATTTGGATTAGTTAAGGCATGAATCATACAATCTTCATAAAAAGCACGACCACCTTCCACACCCCATTCTTTCCAAAAAACATCTATAGCCTTATTAAATAATTCATCCTTCTTTGATAATTGAATTATCTCCATCAATATCTCTCTCCTCTCGAGTATTTTTTAGTTTCATTATTCCTTTATGAAACTAGCTATATTCTTATATCCCAGAATTTGGTCTTTCAATAGTTATTCTCTTATTTTTTAAAAATCCCTCCTTAAGTTAACCTGCTGCTTCAATTACAGCTAACACGCCCGATTAGAAAAGGAGATAATAACAGACCCACTATTTTATTTACTTCATTGATGACAAAACATATTAGAGATAACAATGTCCACCATCTTCTTTGAAACTTCAAACAAATTTTTTTCCTCCTTATGTTTGAAGAGGTTTAATAAAGGTTATAAAACACTATGGCGAAATATTTAAAATAAAAAATAGGAGTTGGACAGTATGAGTTTTATTTGGTTTTTAATAATTGGCGGGATTATCGGTTGGCTTGCAGGTATAATTTTGGGTAAAGATATCCCAGGAGGAATTATTGGTAATATTATCGCAGGTATAATCGGTGCATGGATTGGCGGTATGCTTCTTGGAAGTTGGGGTCCTAAAATTTCAGATTTCTATATCTTCCCTGCTCTCATTGGAGCAATTATTCTAGTTTTCATAGTGAGCTTAATTATGAAATCATTGCGAAAAGCTTAGTAAACTCAAAAGATCTTTTAGTTTATTTCAAGTGAGTCCGTTGTAACAACAATAATGTAGACTGTGTTTATAAAAAAAGCGGCCTTCCACAATCTAATCGTGGAGGCCGCTTTTATTTTGCTCTTATTTACTTAATAATCCTCAGCTCCGTAAATTCACTTATTCAACAATAGCGCCAAATTACTGAATAACGTTAGCTCCTTTTACATTATATTTCGTTGTATTAACCTTACTTTTAAGCAAGTTTTATAGTTATCAGCAATTTGTACAAAAAGTTACTTTTGGTTTCAAT
>NZ_DAMDAY010000066.1:0-14106 GCF_032093475.1 Lysinibacillus sp.
AGTAGAATGTACAAATGTACTTAACATTCTTCCTATTTCAGATACTAATAAGCAGCTAGTTCTATACCGTTTAAGCGGTCATCGATTACCTGGTTGGACGTGGCAACAGCTTGCGGATGAACGAAAGGAATCCGTGCTTGATAGTCAGTTAGCTTTTATTGAAACACTACATATTTTATTAAATGAAGTGCATCAAACAAATAATGATTATCCTTTACTTGGGCAAATAGCAGAAGGATTAAAAGTGAAAATATTGTTAACCGATTCTGCACAACAAACAGCACAATTATATGAACAAGGCTATTCAATAGAGCAAATTGTACAATTGAGGAAGTTAAAACAAAGTACAATAGAGGATCATTTTGTGGAATTAGCAATGTATGAACCGAACTTTTCTATTGGACCATTCGTCTCATATGAAGAAGCACAAAAAGTTTGGCAGGCGTCGGCGCAATATCAAACAAAAAAATTAAAAATATTACATGAAGCTTTAAATGATATGAGTTATTTTCAATTAAGGCTTGTCCTTGCGAAAGGAGAAGTTTAAATGGAACTTGAACAATTATTGCAAAAGCATTTTGGTTATTCATCCTTTCGACCAGGGCAGAAAGAAGTCATTGAAGCTATACTGGAGGAACAAGATGTTATTGCGTTATTACCAACAGGAATGGGGAAATCACTTTGCTATCAGCTCCCAGCCTATACGTTAGAGAAGCCGGTATTAATTGTTTCGCCATTGCTCTCATTAATGCAGGATCAAGTGGAGGAACTGAAACGTTTCGGGGAAAAAAGGGTTGTTGCACTAAATTCCTTTTTAACCGTCACGGAAAAACGCTATGTGCTACATTATTTAGAACAGTATCGCTTTATTTTTACATCACCAGAGATGCTCCTTCAACAGCAGGTACAAGAAAAACTAGCACACATAAAGCTAGGATTAATTGTAGTAGACGAAGCGCATTGTATCTCACAATGGGGATTTGATTTTCGGCCGGATTATTTACGCATAGGTGAATGGTTTTCGAGGGGAAATCGTCCACCAATCTTAGCATTGTCAGCAACAGCAACGAAAAAGGTTGTTCAAGATATTAGGGAGACCCTATCACTTAAGGCTCCATTTGAGTTTATGTATAATGTGGACCGACCAAATATTCATTTAGGTCGCATTGTAGTAGAGGATAAGGCTGATAAATCTAAGTGGCTCATGCAACATATTAAAGAAACGGCAGGCCCAGGTATTTTGTATGTTTCCTCTCGTAAACGTGCGCAACAATACAGCGAGGCCCTTTTACAAGCCGGTATTCGGACTGCTGCATACCATGCGGGCTATGGTGCAGAGGACCGTCAGTTTATCCAACAACAGTTTATAGATGGTGAACTGGATTGGATAGTAGCAACAAATGCTTTCGGCATGGGGATTAACAAACTAGATATACGCCAAGTAATACATGAATCTATGCCTGGCAATATTGCGAATTATATGCAGGAGATTGGACGTGCCGGTCGAGATGGTCATTCTGCGCTTGCCATTTTACTGTATAGTGATGGAGATGAAGAGCAGGCGAAATTTGTTGTGACAGGTGATTTGCCGACACCTCACCATGTTGATCGCTACCAGGAATTACTTAATCAGCAAATCCAGCCAGCACAAATGCTAAAGAATGGCGAGTTGAGTGAGACAGCCTTTCGAGTGTTGGACTACTGGATTCAACAAGAATCTACGGAACAAGTAAAGGCCCGACTAAATCATTTAGCCCTAGAGAAATACCGTGCAGTGGACGAAATGCTTAAAATCATTCAGACAAAAGACTGTATTCGTGAACATTTAGTCGGGTATTTTGGGCAAAAATTGCAGAAAAGGCCGGAAAACTGTTGTGAAAATTGTGGAATCCATTATGATGAAATCAAGAAAACACGCTTACAAGAAGATAAGAAAATGGAAATGATGTCATGGGAAAGTCGATTGCAGCAACTTTTAATGGGTATTTAGACTAAAACTGACGGTCATTTACTTTTTTCGTAAAATTCGTCATAATAGAAATGATAGAAAGCGTAGTAAGGTTGGGGGAAAGGCGAATGAATAAAGAAGATTATCGCGATAAAATAGAAGAGCATCGTCAATCATTTGAAGATGAGCAAAAAGAGCAGTCTTTATCGAGAGTTTCCAGAATGAACAAAAATGGCAATAAAAACAAAAAGCCAAAAAATTCAAAACGAAAAACACCATTAATGACAATTCTTTTTGTTATTTTTATCCTTATTCCATTAACGATACTCATTTATTTTTGGAAGTTTTATGAACCAGGAAAAACGATTGAACAAGCTGAGAAGGATACAGCAGAACAGGTCGTCGAATTAGATCCTTCAGAAGCATCTGCATCAAATCAAGATAAAAAGGATCAAGACGGTCAGGCTGATAAAAAAGCTCAGGAGCAATCTCAAAAAGATGCAGATAAACTAGCGGCTGAACAAAAGGCCGCGGAAGAAGCGAAAAAAGCGCAAGAGGCTAAGAAGGCTGAAGAAGCGAAAAAAGCCGAAGAAGCTGAAAAAGCCGAAGCAGCAAAACGAGCTGAGGAAGCTAGAATAGCTCAACAACAGGCGGAGGCTGCGAGAAGAGCCGAAGAGGCTAAAAAAGCCGAAGAAGCAAAACAAAATGCTAAAGCAAGTACACATACTGTGAAAGCAAATGAGAACTTATACCGCATTGCATTAAATCATTATGGCGATGGCAGTGAAGCGACATTAGCAAAAATTCGCGCAGCCAATGGCATGTCTTCGAATACTGTCATGGTTGGTCAAGTAATAAAACTACCTTAATGTATAAAATAACAGACAAACGTTCACACCAAAACGTATGTCTGATTTAGCAAAAAGGCGATTCGTTTGTTAAGAAGAATCGCCTTTTTGCTGTCGTAAGGAGAAGTGAGGGAATGCTATATTTAGGGCTATTGCTATTAATAGCTATTGCCTTTCTACTTTATATGTGGAAGGTAGCGTATGAAAACAATGTTTTGCATCACCAGCTAACATTACAGGGTGAGCAGGAGAAGGTACGATTATTTTTTATTTCAGATGTTCATTTGCGTAAAATAAATAAGAAAATGATTGACCGGTTAGAGGGCCATTTTGATGCTGTCATCATTGGTGGGGACTTTGCAGATAGTCGTACACCCATTGCACGAATACATGAAAATTTACAATTAGTAACTTCTATCGGACCAACCTACTTTGTTTGGGGGAATAATGACAGAGAAGTTGGAGAGGAAAGGCTGAAGGCCATTTTACAAGAGCATCAGGTTCAAATCATCGTCAATGATGCTGTGCTACTTCCCACCAAAAATCGCTTTTGGCTAAGTGCCATTGAAGATACAACGGTGAAGGAATATAGTTTTGAAAAGGCCTTTGCGAAGGTTGGAGAGCAGGATTTGGTTGTTTTTATCGCTCATAATCCAGGTGTTTTTGCCAAAGTTCGTGCAAAGTTCCATGCTGATTTAATGATGGGAGGGCATTTACATGGGGGGCAGATTCGATTCGGTCCCTATGGTGTACATCCAAATGGTTCTTATCGAGAGCGAGATGGTGTCATGACCTTAGTTAGTAATGGCTATGGCACGACATTAGTACCTTTCAGACTAGGTGCTAAGCCGCAATGTCATATTATTGATATTGATATTGCGAGTAAATAACCAACCAAAATCTGTGAGAAGGCGTATAATAAAAAGATATCATCTATTCTATGATGATGTGAAAGCATGGAGCAGCAAATTGTGCTGGTCCAATTCGATTGGAGTGTCAAGAAATGCAGCAAGCAGATGCAATTATTGTTGGAGGAGGCCCTTGTGGTTTAGCAGCAGCAATAGCTTTGCAAAATATTGGATTACAACCTATTGTGATTGAAAAAGGAAATATCGTAAATGCTATTTATCATTATCCAACACATCAAACATTTTTTAGTACAAGTGAGCGTTTAGCGATTGGTGACGTACCCTTTATTATTGAAGGACGTAAACCAAAACGCAACCAAGCATTGGTCTACTATCGTGAAGTTGTCCGTTTAAAAAATATACAGGTTAATCGCTTTGAAAAAGTACAAAGTGTTGTGAAAAATAAGGATATGTTTACGGTTACTTCCGATAAAGATACGTATGAAACGCCGTATGTTGTCATTGCAACGGGTTACTATGATCACCCAAATTATTTAAATATCCAAGGCGAACAGTTACCGAAAGTATTCCATTATTTTAAAGAGGGTCATGAATTTTTCGATACAGATGTTCTAGTTATTGGTGGTAAAAATTCAGCTGTGGATGCAGCGTTAGAATTGAATAAAGCGGGTGCCCGAGTAACGGTTGCCTATCGAGGAAGTGAATATTCTTCAAGCATCAAACCTTGGGTATTACCTGAATTTGAAGGGGTAGTTAAAACAGGGGAAGTTGCTATGCATTTTAATACGAATGTGTTAGAAATTCGCGAGCATGAGGTTGTTTTAGAAATAGATGGTCAAGAGCAAATAATCAAAAATGATTTTGTTTTTGCCATGACTGGCTATCATCCAGATCACTCCTTTATTAAAGCAATGGGAGTAGAAATTGATGAAGAAACAGGGCGTCCTTATGTTACCCCAGAAACGATGGAGACTAATATCGAAGGATTATTTATTGCGGGCGTCATTGCAGCTGGGAATAATGCAAATGAAATTTTTATCGAAAATGGGCGTTTTCACGGAGAATGTATCGCTCAAATTATCGAGCAAAGAAGAAAATAATGAAATGGGCTGTATAGGCAATGTAGCTTATACAGCCTTTTTAGCAAGGAGGGCCTTTTTTGTTTGGGTGGTACTGGCTATTCAGTTATATAATAGGAAACTTTATGACGGCCTATTTCGTTGGAAAGATATATAAGGTTAATTTACAGCAAGAGCGCAGTAAAAACTTAGGTGCTCGAAATGCAGGAAGTGTTATTGGAAAAGCGGCCTTTATTTGGACATTGCTCGGGGATTCACTGAAAGGTGTGCTAGTAGTCGGATTAGGCCATCTGTGGCATTTGGATGAATGGATCATTATTGGGGGTGCTGCATGGGTTATTGTGGGGCATCTATTTCCTATTTGGTTGAAATTTAATGGGGGAAAAGGTGTGGCTACTTTTATTGGTGTAGGTCTCGCTCTATCTCCGAGCCTATTTTTTTGGATGATTATAGGAACTGCGTTTGTGATGGTTTTTACAAGAAGTTTGACACTTGGCATGGTCGGGGGCTTTATATTCTATGTCGGTGCAATCATTCTTGCAGGGAAACTAGAGCTCTATAGTCTGTTAGTCTTAGCCATTGTATGTATGCTCATCAAGCATAGGTCTAATATTCAGGAGTCGTTGACAAGAGGGAAGTGAAGAGATGTATTGGTGTAAAATTGCACAAACGAATGAGGAATTTGAGGCCATTGCCCAACTGAATTATGAGACTTTTGTAGAAGAAATTCCACAGCATAAACCAAATGCGACAAGAAAAAAAGTTGACCGATTTCATCAACAGAATACGTATGTTGTCGTGTACAAGGAAACAGAACTAATTGGAATGTTGGCATTTAGAGATCAAAGACCATTTTCCATAGATGAAAAAATTGGTAAGGTTGAACAGTTTTTAGAGAAGGAAAATTGTGCTAAGCTATGTGAAATTCGCTTGCTTGCAGTAAAAAGAGGTTATCGGACAGGGCGTGTACTTCTAAAACTTACACAGGCCTTAAACACATTTGCCTACGAAAAAGGCTATACAGCGGCAGTGATTTCAGGTACAACTCGTGAAGAAAAGCTCTACCGACAAATGGGTTTTAGACAGTTTGCGCCAGCGGTAGGGGAAAAGGAAGCATTATTTTTACCGATGGTGCTTACTAGACATGAATTTGAGCAGTCACTACAACATAGACTATCTGCGGACCATTTTACTTTTTATCCAGGGCCTGTAAAGCAATTAGAGCAAATTGGTTATACAGATTTATCACACCGTTCATTACCATTTTATGCACTCTATGAACGTGTACAAAAAAAGTTACTGTATTTATCGAAAGCAAATCATGTTGGCATCATCGTTGGTACAGGGACGTTGGCAAATGAAGTGATGCTTGCGCAACTAAAGGAACAACAAGTTGGAAAAGGACTAATCTTAACAAATGGAGAATTTGGTGAACGTTTAAGAAAGCAAGCTATTCGTTGGTCATTACAATTTGATGTGGTAAGAAAAGACTGGGGGACAGCGTTTGATTTCGATGAAGTGGCGTCGCTGTTAGCAACAGGTTCTTATCAATGGATGCTAGCAGTACATGGCGAGACTTCTACAGGGACTTGTAATGATTTAGAAAGTCTTAGTAAGCTCGCCAAACACTATCAGGTAAAGCTGTGCATAGATAGTATCAGCACGTTCGGGGCCATGCCATTTTCTTTACAAGACTGCTATTTAGCAACTGCCGTGAGTGGTAAAGCTATAGGTGCATTAAGTGGGCTAGCTTTTGTTTTCTCTCAATCACTTGCACCATCATCTGCCACGCTTCCTACTTACCTAGATTTAGCTAATTATCAGCAAGGAGCCATACCATTTACGCTCCCAGCAGTGTTACTTGGCAATGTTGATAGGTCATTGCAAGCCTATCCAGAAAGGTATGAGCAACTACAGCAACGCTTTAAGGCATTGCTGAAGCTACCGATCATGCAGTATCAATATTCAACAGTTCAATATCCAATGTTGGTAACTGTTCAACTGCCGAGCACCTTTTCAAACTTACACATTGATTTAGCATTAAATGGACTATTCGTGCATGGTGATAGCCATTATTTACGTCAAAAGGGATTCCTCCAATTTTCGGTTATTCAACCAGATTTCGATGAAGCCCTCCAACGACTTGGCGAAATATTGAGCTACTATGAAAAGGTCATAAAGACAGAGACGTTGACTTTACAGGAAAAAGTCCTTTAAATTTAACGGAGAGCCTGTAGTATTAAGTCCAATTAATAATTTTAAACGTGCCTTTTGACCATTAATCCCTGTGGCAAAAATTGCGCCCAAATCTTCTAGCATTTTACCGCCACCAACATAACCATAAACACCCTCTGCAATACCATTGAAGCAGCGGGAAACAAGTATAACAGGAATGTCTCGCTGTATAAGGCTTTCAATGCCCTTTACAACAGATGGTGGGACATTTCCTTGTCCTAAGCCTTCAAGCACAACACCATCATATTTACAAGCAAGCACAACATCAAGTAAATCTTCTTCCATACCGGCATAAACCTTTAACATTGCTACACGCTTTGATAAATTATCAACTTCTACATATTGTCTACGAATAGGTGCATGATGGAATAAGATACGTGATTTTGTAATCAATCCAATCGGTCCATACTGAGGGGATTGAAAAGTATTTACTGAACTTGTGCTTGTTTTTGTTGTATTAACCGCAAGATGAACTTCATCATTCATCACAACCAATACTCCTTTGTCACGAGCTTCATCATCAACAGCTACACGAACTGCCTCCACTAAATTATAAATGCCATCTGCCCCTAGTTCGTTAGATGAACGCATTGCACCTGTTAGCACGATCGGAATGGCTAAATTTGTTGTTAGCTCTAAGAAATAAGCAGTTTCTTCCAAAGTGTCAGTGCCGTGTGTAATGACAACTCCATCGATTTGCTGTGACATAATTTGTTCCATCATGACATGGCGTAATTGCAGCATTTCTTTCGGTGTAATATGAGGAGATGGAAGATTAAAAGCTTCTATTTCAATGATGTCTGCAAGGGATGCCAGTTTATTACTTTCCTTCATGAGTGGATTTTCTATATTTGGCATGACCGCTCCTTCAGCACTCATGGCCATGGAGATTGTGCCGCCTGTATGAATTAATAAAATTGTCTTTTTCATAAAAAATAAAATCTCCTTTTAAAAAGTTTTTTTGTCATTACATGGTATAATAATAGCAGTCTATTGTTGAAAGGAGCCGGCATCATGATCATTTTATTATCTGCTGCCATTGCTCCCGGTCTAGCGCTTTTTAGTTATTTCTATTTGCGCAATCAGATGGCTACGGAGCCAAGAAGAACTTTACTACAAACGTTTTTATACGGTGCATTCTTAACGTTCCCTATCATGTTTTTACAGTATGTATTAACAGAGGAAGGGGTATTTCGATATCTTTATCTTCAAGACGTCCTTTTTTCTAGTGTTATTGAAGAGTTTTTTAAATGGTTTGTTCTATTAATTGCCATTTACAATCATATAGAATTTGATGACCCTTATGATGGTATATTGTATGGTGCCAGCATATCACTTGGTTTTGCGACAATTGAAAATGTCCTTTATTTACTTTCTTTTGGCTTGGACACGGCATTCATGCGAGCCTTATTACCAGTCTCAAGTCACGCATTGTTCGGTGTCGTCATGGGCTATTATTATGGACGTGCTAAGTTTTCGAAGCTTGTAAAGACAAAAGAAATGATTGCAATGGCGCTTTGTGCACCTGTTGTACTTCACATTCTATACAATACAATATTATCATTCAAAGGTCACTGGGTTTATTTAATGATTCCTTTTATGTTGTTTTTATGGTGGTTTGGCTTGCGAAAAGTAAAGCTTGCCCATTACCATCTAGTTCAACATTTGCATATGCAAAAGAAAATTTAAAGCGTAGAAATCGTCAAAGATTTCTACGCTTTATTTCTTTATTAGCATGTATAAATTACTTCTTTTGTTTCAAGCTATAAAAAAAAGGAGTGATAAAAGTGCGTTTAGTCAGCATACTTTTTGCTTTGATATTAGGAATTAGTATAATTGCGATTCCTCAAAATGATGCAATAGCTTTTAGTGACCAGCAAATTACTCGTGGTGCCTACGGAGATGATGTCATTGAATTGCAATCCAGATTACAATACTTAGGTTTTTATAAGAGTAAAATCGATGGCAAATTTGGCTATAACACATACTGGGCTTTACGTAATTTCCAAGAGAAATATGGTTTACCAGTAGACGGGATTGCTGGCGCAAAAACAAAGAAAGCGTTAGCAGGCTACTCTGATTATGATGAAAAATGGGTAAAAGCACAATTAAATGCGGGTAATCAATTTACTTATTATGGTGGCAAGCCACTTGATCAGCAGGTACAAAAAGGTACTGGTGGCGGTAATAGTAGTGGGAGCAGCAATAATAATGGAACTCAAACGCAAGTCCCACCAAAATATACAGAACGTGATTTGCAGTTAATGGCGAATGCTGTATATGGAGAGGCTAGGGGAGAACCGTATGAGGGGCAAGTAGCAGTAGCAGCTGTTATTTTAAATCGTTTAGAAAGCCCCGATTTCCCTAATACAATTTCAGGTATTATATTCCAACCACTAGCTTTTACAGCAGTAGCTGATGGACAAATTTGGTTAGAACCTAATGAACGAGCAAAAGAAGCCGTTATTGATGCAATGAACGGCTGGGATCCATCTGAAAATGCGTTATATTATTTCAATCCAAAAACAGCAACAAGTAAATGGATTTGGTCACGTCCACAAATTAAACAAATAGGAGAGCATATTTTCTGTTCATAGAAAGGAGGAACATCGATGAAAACTTGGCTCGTGGTCTTAACGATTGCTGTTATTGGGTTAGGGGCATACAGCATAGATTTACATGGCGATAAAGAAGATTTACAACGTACCGTACTAGCGCAATATACAGATAAGTTAACAGATGCATCTGAAAAACTATCCCATCTCCAGCGGGCTGTATCACAATCCCTCTTGTTTCAAGACGAGCAGGCGATTCACAGTGAGCTAGACTCGGTTTGGCGCTTAAGCTCAGAAGTTCGTTCTTCCATTGCTAATATCCCGATTGGACAAGAACTATCGAATGAATGGATGAATTATTTAGGACGACTTGGCGATGAAGCAAAAAGAACAGCAAAAACAGGTGATTATGAGGCTTGGCGTGATAAGATGCCGCAGGTCTCCGCAAATTTACAATCCCTTTCTGATGATTGGACAGCTGCAACAGTTGATTTTTATAAGCATGATGGAAAAATGGATGTTTGGCTACAGCAAGTTGATAATAAAAATCCAAACACAAAATTTGATACTGTAAAAGATACGTTAAAGGGTTACGGAGAAAAGGATTTCCCGCTAACACTATCAGAATCTGATTGGCAGAAGAAAATCGAGTTAAAAGCATTGCAGGATGCTGTGATTACCGAAAAAGAAGCGTTAGAAAAAGTCAAATATTTATTCCCTGCCATTAAAGACGCAACATTTACGGTCACTAAAAGTAGTGACACCGCACCGTATCCTTTCTATCACATTCAATTCCATCAAGGGATACGTTTAGGCTATGTAGATTTGACGGAAAAGGGAGGACATTTACTGTCCTATTTAGTAGAACGTCCTGTTGATGAAGCAAAGCTCTCACAAGAGGAAATCCTCAAAAAAGCTCAGGAATATGTGAAGAAACTAGGCATGAAAGATGTGGCTTATGTGGAATCACGAGAAAATCATCAAGCATGGCATGTGACATTTGCCCGTGTACATCCAGGGGACAATGCGTTAATTTATGCGGATGGTGTTCAATTAAAAGTAGCGAAAGATACAGGTGAGCTGTTAGGTGCGAATGCAATGGAGTATATTCAAGAAGAGAATATTAAACCACAAACAGCGAAACCTATTGATTGGAAAACATTCTTCCAAGACGATATTCAAGTACAAGAGGTAAAAAATATTTATACAGATAATGGCCAATTTGAACAGCGACTTTGCTATGAGGTCATTGCATTACGTGACGGAAATACTCAGGAAACATTTAGAATTGTTATTGATGCGGAAAACCACAATGTATTAAAAGTGGAATATCTAACTTAATAATAAGAAAATACTACCAATTTTTATAGCCAAAATAAACTTCTCATGAGATAATTAAACCATATTTTTCGTACGAGGAGATGCTCATGGAAATAAAAATTGGTACACATTTACAACTTGAACCTACGTATACAGAGCAAGTGGAGAAATTCCGCTGTAAAGTTGTAGAGCAACAAGATCATATTCTTTATATTGATTATCCAATAAATATGGCAACGAAGAAAACAGCATTTTTAATAGATGGCTCAGAATTTAGAGCAACCTTTCGTACCGAGGATAAACAATCCTTTGCTTTTAATACAGAAGTAATTGGGCGTAAAGCAGGCAATATACCAATGATTATGTTGCATTGTCCAAAGCCCGAGGAATTTATAAAAATTCAACGACGAGAGTATGTTCGTGTTGAAACGCCAGTGGACGTTGCTATTCAGTTCAACGATTATAAGTATCAACTTGTGACTGTTGATATTAGTGCTGGAGGCTTGGCACTCATCTTGAAGGGAGAAGTAGCTTTCAATGATGGTGATGAGATAAAATTAACGATTGTATTACCTTTTGCGAATGGAGATGTCAAATACGTCATTACGGATGCAACAGTCGTGCGCATTTTTGAAAAAGACGATAAACGCATTGCGACCATTCAGCTAACGGATACAGATGATGTCGATCAACAGCATATTGTACGTTTTTGCTTTGAACGCCAATTAGTCAATCGTCGTAAAGAAGTGAATCCTTTCAATGTTTAATTTCCTTCATAATATTTTTACAAAGCCCTCTCCTAGCAGAGGGCTTTTTTGGGGTTATATGTTACAATATGAGGTGAAGAAAGTAGGGAAGAATAATGAAGAAAAACATTCAAATTGCGATAGACGGGCCTGCAGGTGCTGGTAAAAGTACAATAGCCAAAATAGTTGCTGAAGCACTTGGTTTTACTTATATCGATACAGGTGCCATGTACCGAGCAGTTACGTATAAAGCGATGCAACAAAACATACATTTAGATGATGAAGCAAAATTAGCAGAGATGTTAATGACTAGCACAATTGAATTAAAGCCATCTCCACAGGGCCAGCTTGTTTTTTTAGATGGTCGCAATGTATCGGCTGAAATTCGTTCAAATGAAGTTACTTCCTCTGTTTCTCAAGTAGCTGCCCATGCAAATGTTCGAGAGCTATTAGTTGCTCAACAACAAAAGCTTGCAGCTAATGGCGGTGTTGTCATGGATGGACGTGATATTGCTACACATGTTTTAAAGGATGCAGAGCTAAAGATTTTTATGTCTGCAACAGTAGAAGAACGTGCAAGAAGACGATTAATCGATAATCAAAAAAGAGGGATTGATTCTTCTCTTGAAAAACTTCAGGAAGAAATTGCGCTACGTGATAAAAAAGATAGTGAGCGTGAAGCATCGCCACTTATTCAAGCTGAAGATGCAATATTTTTAGATACAACAGCATTGTCCATTGATGATGCAGCACAAGCTATTTTAAAATTAGCAGAAGAAAAAATGCTATAAATCCTAAAATTTCAGACATTTTTTGAATTTAAAGGATTTATTTTTGTCTTTGTCTTCAATATCGAATAAAATAGTAAGGGAAGATGCGAAGGAGGGTTACATATGTCTGAAGAAATGAACTATGCAGAACAAACGTTTAACGAGGGTGATATCGTCAAAGGTATTGCAGCACAAGTTGATGAAAAGGCAGTATCTGTATCAATTCCAGGTGCACCGTTTGATGGTATTGTACCGATTAGTGAATTATCAAGCTTACACATTGAGAAAGCGTCTGATGTCATCTCTGTTGGGGATGAGTTAGAGTTGATGATTACAAAGGTAGAAGAAGAGAACTTTGTCCTATCAAAACGTAAAGTGGATGCTTTAAAAGCATGGGATACACTAGAGCAACAATTTGCCGCAGAGGAAATTTTCGAAGCGGAAGTAAAAGATATTGTTAAAGGTGGTCTTGTCGTAGATTTAGGTGTACGTGGCTTTGTACCAGCATCACTTGTAGAAGACTACTTTGTCGATAATTTTGAAGGCTATAAAGGAAAAACGTTAAGCTTTAAAATTGTTGAGCTTGATAAAGAAAAAAATCGCCTAATCTTATCTCATCGTGCAGTAGTTGAAGCAGAAAAAGCTTCACAGAAGAAAAATGTCATTAATCAAATTAAAGCTGGCGATGTATTAGACGGTAAAGTACAGCGATTGGCTTCATTTGGTGCATTCATCGACCTTGGTGGTATTGATGGGCTTGTTCATATTTCGCAAGTATCACATGAGCATGTGAGCGATGTGAGTGAGGTTTTAGCTGAAGGACAAGATGTAACAGTGAAAGTTCTTTCGGTGGACCCAGAAAATGAACGCATTTCATTATCCATCAAAGAAACAATTCCGGGACCTTGGTCAAATATCGAAGAACGCGCAGCTAAAGGCACGATTTTAGATGGCCGAGTAAAACGTCTAACTTCATTTGGTGCATTTGTAGAAGTATTCCCTGGTGTTGAAGGCTTAGTGCATATCTCTCAAATCGCCCATAAGCATATCAACACGCCACATGAAGCGTTAAAAGAGGGACAAGAAGTACAAGTAAAAGTACTTGATGTCAATGCAGAAGAAGGACGCTTAGCGCTGAGCATTAAAGAATTACTAGAAAATCCAGAAGCAGAAGAAGTGATTGACTACGAATTACCAGAAGAAAACACAGGCTTCTCATTTGGTGATGTAATTGGCGATCAATTAAAAAACTTTAAATAAAGTGCGGGGCGAGGATGCAAACATGCATCCTCGCTTTTTTGTTGGGGTGGAGAATAGAGCTTCTTAAATGATGGATAGAATTCATAAAGTAGTGGAAATAACTTAAAGTAGCGGATAGAACCTTCAAAGTGGAGGATAGAACTTAAAAAGTAGTGGATAGAGTCCTCAAAGTGGCGGATAGAACCCGTAAAGTGACGGATAAAACTTAAAGTAGCGGATAGAACCTTCAAAGTGGTGGATAGAACTTAAAGTAGTAGATAGAACCTTCAAAATGGAGGATAGAACCCAAAAAGTAGTGGATACAATCCATAAAGTGAAGGATAAAACTTAAAGTAGCGGATAGAACCTTCAAAGTGGAGGATAGAACTTGAAAAGTAGTGGATAGAGCATTCAAAGTGACGGATAGAACTAATAAAGTGAAGGATAGAACTTAAAGTAGTAGATAGAACCTTCAAAATGGAGGATAGAACCCAAAA
>NZ_DAMDAY010000066.1:14206-23704 GCF_032093475.1 Lysinibacillus sp.
AGTAGTGGATACAATCCATAAAGTAGTGGAAATAACTTAAAGTATCGGATAGAACCTTCAAAGTGGCGGATAGAACTTAAAAAGTAGTGGATACAACTTTCAAAGTGAAGGATAGGATTTATACAAGTGGATAGAGCTGCTAAAGTGGCGGATAGAACCCCTAAAGTGTTGGATAAAGCCCCAAAATTGAAGGATAGAATCCATAAAGTTCAGGATTGAATCAAAATACCTATAATCCCATTAAAGTACTGCTTAAACTCTTAAAAATAAATCCCGAGAGTGATGATTGCCATACATAGCGTTCTACTTTATGGATATGATATGATATAATGGCATTTTTCGTGTATAATAGCGAAAGACAAGAAGTTGGAAGGATGAAGTACAGATGACGAAACCAGTAGTAGCCATCGTAGGTCGTCCGAACGTAGGTAAGTCGACGATTTTTAACCGTATCGTTGGAGAGCGTGTTTCTATTGTGGAGGATATCCCAGGCGTAACACGTGATCGTATTTATAGTTCGGCAGAGTGGTTAACACACGATTTTAATATTATTGATACAGGTGGCATTGAAATAGGGGACGAGCCGTTTTTAGAACAAATTCGTCAACAAGCTGAAATTGCCATTGATGAAGCGGATGTTATTATTTTCATGACAAATGGTCGTGAGGGAGTAACGGCAGCAGATGAGCAAGTTGCTAAAATTTTATACAAAACAAAAAAACCAGTCGTATTAGCGGTCAATAAAATTGATAACCCCGATATGCGTGAAATGATTTATGACTTTTATGCACTTGGCTTTGGGGAGCCTTGGCCAATTTCAGGGTCACACGGCTTAGGCTTAGGGGATTTATTGGACGAATGTGCGAAACATTTCCCGAAAGAAGATGAAGAGCAATATGGCGATGATGTGATTAAATTCTCTTTAATCGGTCGTCCGAATGTTGGGAAATCCTCTTTAGTCAATGCATTCTTAGGGCAAGAACGTGTTATTGTAAGTAATATTGCTGGGACAACACGTGATGCGATCGATACGCCTTATGAATATGAAGGTCAGGAATATGTCATTATTGATACAGCCGGTATGCGTAAAAAAGGGAAGATCTATGAAACAACTGAGAAATACTCTGTTTTACGTGCTCTACGCGCCATTGAACGCTCAGATGTTGTTTTAGTGGTACTGAATGCAGAAGAAGGCATTCAGGAGCAAGATAAGAAAATTGCTGGCTATGCGCACGAGGCTGGAAAAGCTGTTGTGATTGTCGTGAATAAATGGGATGCGATTGAAAAAGACGAGAAAACGATGAATGTCTTTACACAGCAAATTCGTGAGCATTTCCTATTCTTAGACTACGCACCTATTATTTTCGTATCAGCCAATACGAAACAGCGTGTACATCAAATTTTACCGATTATTCAACGTGTAAGTGAGAATCATGCGATGCGTATCCAGTCATCTATTTTAAACGAAGTAATTGAGGATTCAGTGGCGCGTAATCCTGCGCCAACTGATAAAGGTCGTCGTTTACGTATTTACTATGCTACTCAGGTTGCGATTAAGCCGCCAACATTTGTTGTATTTGTGAATGAACCAGAGCTTATGCACTTCTCATATGAACGTTTCTTAGAAAACCGAATTCGCGAAACATTTGATTTTGAAGGGACACCAATACGTTTAATTACACGTGCTCGTGCTTAAATGAAATAGCGGTACACTATAATACGCCAACCTGACAAAATTGTTGGGTGGCGTCTTTTTACAAAAAAGAGCGTATGATAGACAACCCAGTAAAGGGAGGATTTTTAATGGAAAAAGTTTGTGTGTTAGGGGCAGGCTCATGGGGTACTGCACTTGCAATGGTACTAGCGGAAAATGGACATGATACGCTTGTATGGACACATAGAGCTGAACAGGCAGAGGAAATCAATAACCTGCATACGAATAAAAAATATTTACCTGAAACCGTTCTGCCAGCAAATTTACATGCGACAAGTGATATTGCAAAGGCGGCTATGCATGCAGAGACTATTGTTGTGGCTGTCCCAACAAAAGCTATTCGAGAAGTTTGCGAGAAATTGACGGTTGAATTAACTAGGAAAGTGTTGTTCGTCCATGTCTCTAAAGGGATTGAGCCGGATTCTTTAAAACGGATTTCTGAAATTTTAGCTGAGAGTTTGCCAGCTGAGTATGTGGAAGAGATTGTCGTTCTTTCAGGCCCAAGTCATGCGGAGGAAGTGGTATTACACCACCCTACAACGGTAACTGCTGCATGTGCCAATATAGATGCAGCTGAAAAGGTACAGGATTTATTTATGAATCAATTTTTCCGTGTCTACACAAATGAGGATGTCATTGGAGTAGAGATTGGAGGAGCATTGAAAAACGTTATCGCTTTAGCAGCTGGTATTACAGATGGCTTAAATTATGGAGATAATGCGAAGGCCGCACTCATTACACGAGGTCTTGCAGAGATTTCACGTTTAGGTGTAAAAATGGGTGGTAATCCATTTACGTTCTCTGGGCTAACTGGTATGGGCGACTTAATAGTAACTTGTACAAGTGTTCATTCTCGAAATTGGCGTGCAGGGAATCTGCTAGGGCAAGGGATGAAGCTACCGGAAGTTCTGGATCAAATGGGTATGGTTGTAGAGGGTGTACGTACCACAAAGGCAGCCTATCAATTAGCAGAAAAGTATGGTGTAGCCATGCCGATTTCCACAGAGCTTTATAGTGTGCTATTTAATGATGTTGAACCAAAAGTGGCGGTTGATGCATTAATGATGCGTATGAAAAAACGAGAAATAGATGATATGAAACATTAATGACAATTTTTTGATTAACTTTGTCATAAAATGGACATAAATGAGGTGTCTCAACGAATCTGTTGTGACGCCTTATTGTGTGCTATTAGTTGAATAGTGTGAGCAGCATAAAAGAGTTGTCCATTTCTTGATCGTTATGGGACAACTATTTCTTTTTAGCAGAGGCACATAGTATAATATACTTTGATTGTGTCTTGACATTGAAAGAAAGGTGGTTATTTGAAATGGGCCCGTTAGCTCATATGCCTGCACTAGATGTAATGTGGGTATCATTTTATTGCATCGCATTTATGATTATATCAGTCGGTTTAATTTATTTAGCTCGAAATAAAATTTCAAATGTATTTTTACGAACAATCGTAAATTTATGTGCATACATACTGTTTGGACTTGGCACATTTTTAATGGTACTAGTAGTTGCCACATGGCCAGCATAAAAATTTAATGAGGTGTCAGTAACATGAAAAAACTAAGTTCTTTTCTGTTGGTATTTGCAACCGCCATACTATTAGTAGGATGTGCGTACCCAGAAGACGAAAAAAGAGCAAAGGTCACGCCTGATGTCGACCAACTAGCTGCAGTTCAACGTGCTGTGAACGAATATCGTGAAGCAACTGGTGGGCTAGTACCAATTAAAAATAGTGAATTAGATACAGACATTTATATCAAATACTTGATCGATTTTCAAAAGCTTATGCCGAAGTATTTGACGACGATTCCTGGAAATGCCTATGAAAAAGGCGGGATATATCAATATATTATTTGGGATCCTGAACATGAAGCGACAGTCAAATTAGTAGATTTAAATGCGGCAGAGCGGATTCGTGAAATAGGCATTCGCAAATTATCTACACAATATTTACCGATAAAAGGTTCTTCATCTGACAATGTATATCAAATTAATTATAAAGATTTAGGCTATAAAACAGATGTGACGGTGAAAAGTCCTTATTCTGGCGTCGAACTACCACTTTTTATGACGGGTGACGGTGAATTGCACGTAGATTATTCTGTGGATTTAGGGCAGCTTTTAAAAGAGGACAAGCCTGATGTGAAGCCTGGTGATGATATTCGCCAGCTACTAGTGGACAAATATCCCGTAGTGCCTGCTTATTCTATTCCTTATACTGTCGATAACAATGGGGAACCAGTCTATGATATGGAAACCTATAATGCAGATGTTCAAAAGGCCAAAGAGAGACAAAAACAAGAGGCAGAAGCTGCTGAAAAAAAAGAACAATAAGAAACAGGCTCCTTACATTTGTGAGGGGCTTTTTCATATTTGTCTACAAGCTTGCATATAGTGAAAAAGCGTAGATAAAGGAGGCAGAAACCTTGAGTGAAGCAGTATTTAGAGAAATTGCAGAGCGCACAAATGGCGATGTTTATATTGGTGTTGTCGGTCCAGTACGTGTAGGTAAATCAACATTTGTAAAAAAGGTAATGGAATCAGTCGTGTTACCAAACATTCTGGATGAGACGGAAAGAATGCGAGCACAAGATGAGTTGCCACAAAGTTCACCGGGGCCAGTCATTATGACTGCTGAGCCGAAGTTTGTGCCTGCCCAAGCAACACGTATTGTGGTCGGTGATGATGAGATGCCATTCCAAATCCGTTTGGCAGATTGCGTTGGTTATATTATCGAAGGAACGAAAGGCTATGAGGATGAAAATGGACCAAAATATGTTCATACTCCTTGGCATACAGAGCCGATTCCATTCCAGGAAGCAGCTAAAATTGGCACAGATAAGGTAATTCGTGATCATGCAAATATCGGTATTGTCGTAACCACTGATGGTACTGTGAACGGGATTAGCCGCCGTGCCGCAGAGAAGGCAGAGGAAGAAATTGTTGAGCAATTAAAAGAAATCGGCAAGCCTTTTGTGATTTTACTCAATTGCCAAATGCCGGCGAGAGAAGAGACGGTTCAGCTTCGCAATGAATTGTTTGAACGTTATAATGTACCTGTTATTGCTATGTCTATTGATCAAATGAGAGAAACAGATATTCAATATATTTTACAAGAAGCTTTATTTGAATTTCCGATTCGTACAATTGAGGTAGAAAAGCCAGATTGGCTGGATGTATTAGATGCCACGCATCCGTTGAATGTTGCGTTGATTGATTCAATGGAGGAAGTACTTTCGTCTGTGATGAAAATTAGAGACGTACAACAGGCATCAGATGCTTTTAAAGCGATTGATTTTATTGATCAAAGTGAAGTAGTTCATGTTGATGCAGGTGTTGGAACGGCTGTGATTCGTGTATCCTTACAGGGTGAATTATACAAATCGGTGTGTAATGAATGGCTAGAAGAACCGATTGAAACCAAAAAAGATTGGCTGCTCTTTATTAAAGAGGCTGCGGAGGCAAAAGAAGCACAAAAACGCTTTAAGAGTGCAATCCATGATGCGGATACGACAGGCTACGGCGTGACATTACCAATGATGCAGGAATTTGAGCCGACAGCACCAGAGCTCATTAAGCAAAATAATTTCTTTGGCGTTCGAATGAAGGCAAAAGCACCATCTTACCATATTATTCGAGTAGATATGGAATCAGAATTCGCACCGTTGATCGGCTCAGAGTTCCACAGTCAGCAACTACTTAAAGACTTAAATCATGCTTATTTACATGATCGTGAGGCATTATGGAATACGCAACTATTTGGAACTCCGTTACATGAAGTATTAAAAGAGGGTATACGCTATAAAATGGATGCTGTACCACCTACTGCCAAAAAACGGATGCGACAAACAATTGAACGAATGGTTAACGAAGGTGATAGAGGTTTAGTAACATTTATTTTATAGTAATAAAATTGAAAAAATGTGTGAAAAATAGGTGTAGGGCTTTTCGTTTTTAAGCGAAAAGTCCTTTTATTTTTGTTTTTTGGGTGAAAATCTAATTTTTTGGTTATAATCATGTATGAATACAGTTGCGTAGCGGTTTTCTATGTGTTACTCTTTTTACAGAATTGGTTCATGACCCTTTGAGAGGAGGTGAATGGTGTGAATAAAACAGAATTAGTAAACTCTGTTGCTGAAGCTGCAGGTCTTTCTAAAAAAGACGCTTCTAAAGCAGTTGAAGCTGTATTTGATACAATTCAAGATGCTCTTGCAAAGGGTGACAAAGTACAATTAATTGGTTTTGGTAACTTTGAAGTACGTGAACGTGCGGCTCGTAAAGGTCGTAACCCACAAACTGGTAAAGAAATCGAAATCGCTGCTAGCAAGGTGCCTGCTTTCAAACCAGGTAAAGCGCTTAAAGACGCGGTAAAATAATACACGTCTAGTAGTTACATAGAGCAGTCTTCATGTTAACGAACATGAAGGCTGCTCTTTTTAACTTTTTACATAAGAATTCTACGAGGATTTACTACTCTAAAGGCAATTTTTTTATGAAACAGGTAAGTCATTTTGCGCTAACCATTTGGATGTGCTACGATGCATAGGGAAATGTGTAATGTTTTGATACGCAGGAGGTTTTTTCGGATGTCGAATATTGATTTATTAAAAATAGAAGAAGCAGTAAAAATGATTTTAGAAGCGGTAGGTGAAGACGTAAATCGCGAAGGTTTATTGGATACACCGAAACGTGTAGCTAAAATGTATGCCGAAATGTTTAGTGGCTTGCATGAGGATGCTAAAGATTACTTTAAAACGGTATTTCATGAGGATCATGAAGAATTAGTCCTTGTAAAAGATATTCCTTTTTATTCAATGTGTGAGCATCATCTAGTGCCTTTCTATGGCAAGGCACATGTTGCATACATACCAAATGACGGAGTTGTTGCTGGGCTTAGTAAATTAGGACGTGCCGTTGAAACCATTGCTCGACGACCACAATTACAAGAGCGTATTACGTCTTCTGTAGCCGAGACGATTATGGAGATGCTTGCCCCAAAAGGAGTCTATGTTGTCATTGAGGCTGAGCATATGTGTATGACGATGCGAGGACTAAAAAAACCAGGTTCTAAAACGGTTACTTCGGTTGCTCGGGGTATTTATGAGGAAGATGAAGTAAAACGAAGAGAAGTGCTATCATTTATCCAAATGTCTTAAATTACATGTCTAATTATGTTATGATGTACTAAGAATTTGTCGGATTTAAGGAGTGTACAAAGATGTCACAAGATTATATTGTAATTCAAGCAGAAGAAGATGGTGTACATGTCATTGGATTAACACGTGGAACAGATACAAAATTCCATCATTCAGAAAAATTAGATGCCGGCGAAGTAATGATAGCTCAATTCACAGAACACACGTCTGCCATGAAAATTCGTGGTAAAGCACAAATTCATACAGCACATGGTGTGATCCATAGTGAAGCGAAAAAATAATAAAAATAGTTACTAACATTGTTATTATAAAGAATTTTTTGAGTAAGTCTGAAAAATTCCGATTACAGTGACACCTTGGTAACTGATTTGTACAATAAGCACATATAAAAGCACTAGATGTGAAAAACTGAGTATAGATCTTAAGGGCAGTTAGCATTCCTTCAGCCATTTGTGGGAAAGCTTTACTGCCTGTCGTTTGAAAGAAGCAAAAATTTTTTATTCCGCATCGTTGCGTATGCTATAATGATTCAGTAAGTAAGCGTTATGCCTTAGATAGGACTAGCGTATCTGAAAGTGAAATGGAGTAAGGTCTATGAATGCAACATACATTCAAAATTCAATTGCACAGTTAAAAACAGAGATTTTCATGGATGTTCGTCATAGAACTTTGCAAAAATACACAGGGGTACCTGTGATAGATGAAAATCAATTGTTTTATTTGTTAATCCCGTTTTTGAATGGTGAGGAGTGGCAACAAGAACAACAAGAGGCTGCAATTACTGTTGGCATTGTATACGCGGCATTAGCGGCTCACGATCATATAAAAGAATTAGATGCAACATCAAAAGAACAGCAGCTTACCGTTTTAGCTGGAGATTTTTATAGTGGTCGTTATTATGAACTATTAGCAATGTCAGGGAATGTTGCTTTGATTCGTAGTTTGTCACAAGGCATTGTGGCACGCTGTGAACATCAGATTAAAGTATATGAAGCGGAACAACGAACAAAGGAGCAATGGTACGCGTCGATGAGTACGATTGAATCGGGGTTAATTGCTCAATTTTTCGCTCTTTATTCTTTTAGTGAATATATACCACTTATAGAAAAAAGTTTATTAATCTTGCGTTTAGAAAGAGAATGGACGGCTTATCAACGTGGGCAACAAATGTCTTTAATGGGTAAGGCACTAGAAGAAAGTGTCAGACGAAATGACGCAACCTTTAATAGCGTCATCCAGGAAAAAATTGTGCATTTAAAAACAGAGCTTTTACAGTTGATCGAACAGGCAAGTTTTTTACAAAGTGATATCAAACAAGCTTTACATGCACATGTAGAGGCATCTATTGCTTCTACTAACGGATAAGAGAGGTTTTTCAAAATGGCTAAAACGAAAGAAGAACACGTTCACGAAGTATTTGAGAGTATTTCGGAAAACTACGACAAAATGAATGGTGTGATTAGTTTCCAGATGCATGTTGGCTGGCGTAACGATACGATGAAGCACATGGCTGTTAAACCTGGAACAAAAGCACTCGATGTATGCTGTGGCACAGCAGATTGGACGATCGCATTGGCAGAGGCAGTTGGTGAAAGTGGAGAAGTAAAAGGACTCGACTTTAGTCAAAACATGCTGAAAGTTGGCGAACAAAAAGTAAAGCCGTACCCACAAATTGAACTAATTCATGGAAATGCAATGGAATTACCTTTTCCAGATAATTCATTTGATTATGTGACGATTGGCTTTGGTCTTCGCAATGTACCTGATTATTTACAAGTCTTAAAGGAAATGCATCGTGTTGTAAAACCGGGTGGTATGGTTGTGTGTTTAGAAACATCTCAATCAGAAATTCCTGGTTACCGTCAACTGTTCCGTTTTTATTTTAAATATATAATGCCGATATTTGGTAAAATATTTGCGAAAAGCTATAAGGAATATTCTTGGCTTCAGGAATCTGCGAATGATTTCCCAGGTATGAAGAAGTTAGCGGCATTGTTTGAGCAGGCAGGATTAGAAAAAGTAACGTACAAAGCATACAGTGGCGGGGCTGCGGCAATGCATATGGGCTTTAAAAAGGTACGTTAATGGGGGAAGGTTTTCACACGTGGAAAAGATGAAGTTAAAACTACTCTATTCCGATTTGAAATCAGATATTGATATCATTGAACGAGAGTTAGAAAAAGCAGTGGACTCATCTTCATATTTGATCAACGATGCTTCTCTCCATTTATTACAAGCTGGTGGCAAACGGATACGACCAATTTTTGTGTTATTAGGTGCAAAATTTGGCGATTATGATATTGAGAAGATGAAGGATGTAGCGGTGCCTTTAGAGCTCATTCATATGGCATCACTTGTGCATGATGATGTTATTGATGATTCCGATATGCGAAGAGGACGCCCGACTGTCAAATCACAATGGAATAATAGGGTAGCAATGTACACGGGCGATTTTATTTTTGCACGTGCGCTAGAATATATTACAAAGCTTGAAGACCCACTTGTTCATCAAATTTTAGCACGTACCATGGTAGAGATTGTTAACGGTGAAGTCATTCAAATTGAAGATAAATTTAGATTAGATCAGGGCTTAAAAGATTATTTTAGAAGAAT
>NZ_DAMDAY010000067.1:0-23412 GCF_032093475.1 Lysinibacillus sp.
AATAATAGGTATTATTTATCAATTAGCGAAATAAATATAAAGGAGGAGTACTTTTTGGAGAAAGTAATCGATATAGAAGATCGCATACCTACGCTAAAAAAGCGACGAAAAAAGCGTACAAATCGGAAATTTATAGTGCTAATATTACTTTTCTTTATTGTGTTAGCAGTACTCCTTTATTTTCAATCTCCATACAGTAACATCAAAAAGATAACCGTCAATGGTGCTAAGCTTGCGAATGAGGAATATTATGTGAAGGCGAGTACACTTACGCCTGGTAAATCAATGTGGGGTTTTAAAGTGGAAGATATTGAGAGGATTTTATTAAAGGATAAGTGGGTAAAAGAAGTACATGTTAAACGTAACTGGCTTCAAGGCGTAACGATTGACCTGAAGGAATGGAAAAAAGTTGCGTATTTAGCTGGGGACGGTACTTATTATCCTTTGCTAGAAAACGGCAAACGCTTTGAACAAACGGGAAATGATACGCCCATTGATGCACCAGTTTTTATCGGTATAACCGGTGAAAAAACAATTAATAAACTTGTTGAGCAACTAGCGCAATTAAAGCCAGAAGTTTTAGCTTTAATTTCCCAAGTTAACACGAATAGTAATGATGCAAATCCGAATGCAGTCAAACTTTATATGAATGATGGCTATGAAGTACGTGCTGTTATTCAAACGCTAGCGGAGAAGCTAAATTATTACCCTTCTATAGTAGCGCAAATTGCCAACTTAGAAAAAGGCGTGATTGATTTAGAGGTCGGTTCCTACTATCGTCCTTTTAACGAAGAGTACAACAAGATAGACATTGATATGGAAGCGAATGCAGATGGGGAATTGGTTAACCAGGAAGTGACGGAAGATGAACAACAAGAAGAATAGCAATGGGAATTTTTTTACTAGAAAACAATTTGAATTACTAATTGTTTGTGTGACAACAGGATTTATTATCGGCTATTCCTACAACCAGGCAAAAGATAACCGGGAAGCAGGAGCGATTGATTCAGAGCTTTTTGAGCAAGAAGATTCCTATCGCGAGGAGTTAATAACACAACAAGAACGCAATAAAGAACTCACTGAAGAATTAAATACTTTACAAGAACAAATTAGAAAGTATGAAAAATCATTTGCTTCAAATGAAAAGGACTATAAAAAGCTTGTTGAGCAAGCAGAAGATTTACGGTTATTACTTGGCGAGTTAAAAAGTGAAGGGAAGGGAATCCGAATAACCCTTCAAGATGGTGACTATGATCCGAAATCTTTAAATCCAAATGACTATATTGTCCATGAAAGCCATGTTTTTAAGTTGATGAATGAACTGAAAATTTCAGGAGCCCAAGCTATTGCTATCAATGGACAACGTGTTATGGCCAATTCCTATATTCGCTGTAATGGTCCAGTTATAACAATTGATGGTACACAACATCCAGCTCCCTTTGTGATAGAAGCAGTAGGTGATTCAGAAACATTAATGGCCTCTTTAAATTTAAGTGGAGGGGTAGTGGATCAGTTATTAAATGACAATATTGTGGTGTCATTAGAGGAAAATCAAAAGCTTACAATGCCTAAAGTAAAAGTTGAAAGTTAGGGACAAGTCCTATATTCATGTTTAAAGTCTAATTTAGCCTCCAGGTATTTATCGATTGTAGGTTGTATTGACAATTTAACATTCGTATTCTGAGAGGCATAATACGATACGTCTAGGAGGGGCTATTTTGCAAAGAAATATGTACACCCGAATAACGTTCGTGCTATTTATTATCGGTTTGATGATAGCGGTACAATACAATACCATACAAAAACCAGCAGAGCGAGATACACGAGATATTTGGGCAATAAGAGAGGAATTAGCACTAGAAAAGCAAAGACATTCCGCATTACTGGCAGAAATTCGCTCACTTCATGAAGTAGTGGATCGCTATGAGCAATCTGAAAAAGTAAATCAGCAGGCAGCCTTAAATGAAACATTAAATCGTTTAAAGCTACAAGCTGGATTAACAGAAATTATGGGGCCCGGAGTCAGATTACGTGTAGAGCCGGCACCTGAATTAATTGAAATGGGTTATGAAATTAAAGAAATATCACCTGATTTGTTAACTCAATTATTAAATGCACTTTTTAAAAACGATGCTACTAGTGTCTCAATTGATGGCAATCGTGTTGTACAGACAACAGCCATTCGGGATATAAATGGTAAAACAACAGTGAACAGTATACCCCTGTCTTCACCGTCCTTTAAAATAGAAGTTGGGACAAGCGATTTTAAAGCAGCGCAAAAATTGTATAATTCACTACAAGCCTCAACGTTTATAGACTCGTTTTATTTAGATAATTTTAACTTAGTAATTGAAGATCCAACTGAACAGTTACAAATTCCAGCATTTGATCAGCCGTTGACAAATGATTATTTAACAGAGGTAAAAAAAGGAGATTAATATATGTGGCTACCGTTTTTAGGTTTGATATTTGGACTTGCCCTTGGCTTGTTAACAAATATACAAATCCCCTCTATGTATGAAAATTATCTGTCAATAGCTGTTTTAGCAGCTTTAGATACATTATTTGGTGGTATCCGTGCTCAATTACAGCAAGTTTACGACGATAAAGTCTTTGTATCAGGATTCTTTTTTAATATAGTTCTAGCAGCAGGTTTAGCCTTCATAGGTGTGAATTTGGGGATAGATTTGTATTTAGCAGCCATTTTCGCTTTTGGAGTACGATTATTCCAAAATATTGCAATAATTAGGCGTATTCTACTAACTCGTATAGATGAGAAACGTCACAAACGAAAAAAAACTTCCATAGAATGAGAGAAAAATTGATCAAAATACTCGATTTGCTTAGACATTATGGGAAATTTACAATAGAATGAAAATAAGAGCATTTTTCAAGGAGGTGCAGCGAATTGAATCAGCAAGATTTATACATTTCACTTGATATTGGGTCCTCCTCTATCAAGGTATTAATAGGTGAAATGAGTGACGGACAATTACATGTAATTGGCGTCGGAAATGTAAAATCGAATGGAGTTCGAAAAGGTGCAATTGTTGACATTGACGCAACAGTACAATCTATTCGAAAAGCAGTAGAACAAGCCGAACGAATGACAGGTTATCAAATTCATGAAGTCGTTTTAGGCGTTCCAGCTAACCAGACGATGTTACAGCTAGTTAAAGGTGTTGTCGCTGTAAATAGTGAAAACAGAGAAATTACAGATGATGATTTAGACAGAGTGGTAGAATCTGCACAAGTCATGTCAATACCTCCTGAACGTGAATTAGTTAACATCATTCCAAGACAGTTTATTGTGGACAACCTTGATGAAATTAAAGATCCTCGTGGTATGATTGGCATCCGTCTAGAAATGGATGCAACAATGATAACGACATCCAAAACGCTTCTACACAATGTTCTTCGCTGTGTTGAGCGCGCTGGGTTAAGTATACGAGAAATATATTTACAACCATTAGCATCAGGCTATTTTGCATTAACTGAAGATGAAAAAAACCAAGGAACTGCCTTTATAGACTTAGGAGGCGGATCTACAACAATTGCAGTATTTGAAGAAGGTTTGTTAACCCATACAGGTGTCCTACCTGTCGGTGGTGATCATATAACGAAAGATATTTCAATCGTTTTAAAAACACCAACAGAACAAGCCGAACAAATCAAACACCAGTATGGACATGCCTTTTATGATGATGCATCTGATGACGAACTCTTTGAAGTGCCTATTGTTGGCACAGATTCTACAGATCAGTACAGTCAGCGCTATATATCGGAAATTATTGGCGCTCGTTTAGAAGAATTATTGGAGTTAGTTATTGATGAATTAGCGCGTTTAGGTGTACGAGATTTACCGGGTGGCGTTGTTATAACAGGTGGTGTTGCAAAGCTTGAGGGGATAGCCCAATTGGCACGTCAAATTCTACAAACGCGTGTAAGAATCTATACACCCGATTATATTGGCGTTAGAGAGCCTTCATTTGCGACGGCAGTTGGACTTATACGTTACGCCTATTTAGAAGATGATTTTTACGGTAAAAGTTCGAATACGCAACCTATTGAATATGCAGTTGTAGGGGCTCAGCCAACTATAAGTAAAAAGCAAGAGTATTCTGCACCTTCAGAACCAAAAGAAAGCGTAATCGGGAGAGCAAAAAAATTATTTGATAAGTTTTTTGATTAACTAGAATGCGTAATGAATGATACAGAGTCGAGTTACCGTGGGAGGAAAAAAGAGATGTTAGAATTTGATACAAGTGTTGATGAACTTGCAGTAATAAAGGTCATAGGTGTTGGTGGTGGCGGTAACAACGCTGTCAATCGAATGATAGAACATGGTGTGCAAGGTGTTGACTTTATCGCTGTTAACACGGATGCTCAAGCATTAAATTTATCTAAAGCGGAAGTAAAGCTACAAATTGGTGCTAAGTTAACACGTGGATTAGGCGCAGGTGCAAATCCAGAGGTAGGAAAAAAAGCTGCTGAAGAGAGTAGAGAACAACTAGAAGAGGTTCTACGTGGTGCAGATATGGTATTCGTTACTGCTGGTATGGGTGGTGGAACGGGTACTGGTGCAGCACCAGTCATTGCACAGATCGCACGTGAATTGGGAGCCCTTACAGTCGGGGTTGTAACACGTCCATTTACATTTGAGGGTCGTAAACGCCAAACACAGGCAATCGGTGGTATTGGTGGTATGAAAGAATCTGTGGATACACTGATTGTCATCCCGAACGATAAGCTATTACAAATTGTCGATAAATCAACGCCGATGTTAGAAGCCTTCAGAGAAGCTGATAATGTTCTACGTCAAGGTGTACAAGGTATTTCAGATTTGATTGCCACACCTGGTCTTATTAACTTAGACTTTGCAGACGTGAAAACAATTATGTCTAACAAAGGTTCAGCATTGATGGGGATTGGTATTGCTACAGGCGAAAACAGAGCTTCTGAAGCAGCAAAGAAAGCTATTTCAAGTCCATTGCTTGAATCATCAATCGATGGTGCTAAAGGCGTCCTAATGAACATCACTGGTGGTTCAAATCTTAGCTTATTTGAAGTGCAAGAGGCAGCAGATATCGTAGCCTCTGCGTCAGATGAAGAAGTAAACATGATTTTCGGTTCAGTTATTAATGAAAACCTTAAAGATGAAATTATTGTTACAGTCATTGCTACTGGCTTCTCAGAGGAAGCTTTACAGCAACAACGTAATACAACGAAGCCGTCACTTAACATAAACAGACAATCTGCTCCACAGCAACAAGCACCAATTCGTGAACAACGACAAGAAATGCATGTTCAACAAGAGCAGCCACGTCAAAATCAGCAACATTATGCACAGGATGACATGCTTGAAGTCCCAGCATTTTTACGTAACCGCAAAAATCGAGGCTAAATCTAT
This sequence comes from Lysinibacillus sp., assembly GCF_032093475.1. Classification (NCBI taxonomy): domain Bacteria; kingdom Bacillati; phylum Bacillota; class Bacilli; order Caryophanales; family Bacillaceae; genus Lysinibacillus; species Lysinibacillus sp. Next base: position 5,411 of record NZ_DAMDAY010000067.1, read on the forward strand.
GACGTCTCGGCATCATTGGTTCCAGACTTTCGAGTTGGGGAATAGAACTTTTCTTTGTCCTTTGAAAAAGTCTACCTGATGCTTCTCTTTCGGTACAATTGCTGAAAATAAGATAAAACAAATAACTTCTAAAAAGCTCGTATTTTACATATGTAGAATACGAGCTTTTTATTTTGGCTGGCATGATGTTCAAATGTGTAAGGAAACCATGTTTTTTGTCAAAACATTTTTAGGAAATGATGCGATTGTTTGACAATATTTGTGGGAGTAACATGCTAACTTTGTATATAGGAGGCGGCTGTTATGTATGGAGAATGGCTGGTGCTCATTAATACGCTTTTTAATCTAGCGATACTCACGTTTACAGCAAGAGTCACAGGAGTCTTAGTGAAAAATTCAAGATTATTAATGAGTTCAATTTGTAGTAGTTTTGTAGCTGTCATTGGCGGTCAAATGCTGTGGACGACGATTCTTAGTTTTATATTGTTAATTGGTATAGCATTTCGCTTCAAGATTCGTAGCTTTCAAAAGCAAGGACCTATTGTGTTAACAGCAACGATCGTGATTGGTGGATTGTTAACAGCACTACAACCTTTTTTGAAAAATCTTTCTGTTACTCATTTTATTATGATTTGCTTTTTATTGGCAGTTTTAAATCTTATTGCATTTTATAAGCAATGGGGATTTGTCAAGTTAGAGCGCTTAAGTGGTCAGTTTGTATTTGATACAACTTTAAAAATTTTTGGAGCAACAATCCCGCTTTCCGCTTTTGTTGATACAGGCAATCAAGCGATTGAGCCATTATCAGGAAAGCCAGTTCATTTTGTCTCTTATACAGCATTGCGACCACACTTACCTTCAGCGTTTCGAAAATCATTAATAGAATGGCAAGAAACAGACCCATACGATGTATCTATGTTTTCTGAAGATTATCAGCGTTATATACGATTTATTCATGTCAATACGGTACAACAGCAATCAGTTGTCCTTGGTTTTCGCTTTGATGAATGGCATATAAAGGGGGAGCCTTCCCAAGTGAAAACGAATGAATACATCGTTTTAACCAAAAAAGCAAAAAATTTTCCACATAGCACAGCAGCAATTTTACATTTTTCAGCGCTTTCAAATAACTCATAGAGGGGGAGAACTATTGCTTCTTAGGCTACTTGCTAGCTTGAAAAAATTATGGAGTAAGTTTCGGAGTCGTGAAACGTACTATATAGGGGGAAATGATTCATTGCCAGTGCCATTAAGTCGAGAAGAAGAAGTTACAGTCATTGCATCCTTTATGAACGGTGATTTACGAGCTAGAGACACACTAATTGAACGTAATTTACGTCTTGTTGTTTATATAGCTAGACGTTTTGATAATACGGGAACGCCAATTGAAGATTTAATTAGCATTGGTTCCATTGGTTTAATAAAGGCGATCGAGACGTTCAATACAGATAAGAATATCAAACTTGCAACATACGCATCACGCTGCATTGAAAATGAAATTTTAATGCACTTACGAAAAACGAGTCGTATGAAGGGTGAAGTTTCACTAGATGAACCACTAAACTCTGATGCTGATGGAAATGAATTATTACTGTCCGATATTTTAGGAACAGAAGAGCATATTATTCTTGATAATGTAGAGAAGAAAATAGAGCGACAGCATATGTTCCATGCCATTAATTTATTGGGTGCGCGAGAGCGTTATATTATGGAGTGTCGTTTTGGTCTCAATGGAAAAGTTGAAATGACACAAAAAGAAGTTGCCGATCATTTAGGCATATCGCAATCATATATTTCCCGTTTAGAAAAGAAAATTATTCAAGATTTACGTGAAAATTTAAATCAACCAATTTCGTAGAGAGGGAAATTTAACCTACCTAAAATTGGTCGCAGCTTTTGTGCATATTCTTGTTTCTCTCGGACAAACTGATGTCACGGTTTAGTCAGAGAATAACATCCGGAGGAATCGAATATGCGAACAAAAGTAGATCTTTGCGGCTTAGATACATCGACTTTGCCAATTTTAAAGCACGAGGAAATGAAGGAACTCTTCATCCGCTTACAAGCTGGAGAAACTGAGATTAGGGAAGAGCTTGTAATGTGCAATTTAAGGTTAGTGCTAAGTATTGTCGGTAGATTTGCCTATCGGGGTGAACAGGCAGATGATTTATTTCAAGTAGGCTGTATTGGCCTCATGAAAGCCATTGATCATTTTGATTTAAAGCATAATGTACGATTTTCGACATATGCTGTACCGATGATCATTGGAGAAATTCGTCGCCATCTGCGTGATCATCATGCATTACGTGTATCTCGCTCTCTAAGAGATATAGCTTATAAGGCAATGCAGGCAAAAGAGCAGTGGATAACCGATAATTTGCGAGAACCAACGATTGAAGAAATTGCTGAGATGATTGACATGAAAAAAGAAGATGTGTTATTTGCTTTAGATGCTATTCAAGATCCTGTTTCCTTGCAAGAGCCTATTTACTCAGACGGTGGAGACGCTGTTTATATGATGGATCAATTACGTGATGATGATGTATCAGAGGATCAATGGGTTGCCTACGTGTCGGTAAAGGAAAGCTTGCAAAAGCTAGATGAACGTCAGCAAATGATCGTTGCAAAACGTTTTTATTATGGGGAGACTCAAACAGAAATTGCAAAGGAACTAGGGATTTCTCAAGCACAAATTTCGCGTCTTGAAAAAAATGCGATTGAAACAATGCAAAAGGATTACAAATAAAAAAATGCGCATCGAATTATTCGGTGCGCATTTTATCTTCATTCAATGAACAAATGATACATAAAATAAGTGACAGCAAAGTTTGATGAAGGACATGAATGGAACGTACAAAAGTAATTGATAGAGGAGGTATGTCATTGCGTTTTTCGATGTTACAGCAAAAAGAAGTCATTGAAGCAGGAAATGGACGATTTATAGGCTTTGTAATAGATGCCGAAGTATCAAAAGAAACGGGCTATGTGACAGCATTTTTAATTGCAGAGCCTCGTAAATATCTTGGTTTTTTTAAAGGGGAAGAGTCTGTTAGAAAAGTGTATATGAAAGATGTGCTTGTTGTTGGCAAGGACGTTATTTTAGTAAAAGCACTTTCCTAAGACATCTGTTTATAAAATTGAGATCATGTACGCTGACATAGGTCAGGCTATTCATTGATAAATCAAGCATTGCTTGTTACAATAAAAGAAACTATTGTTGTAAAGTTGGGAAAAACAGTGACAAAAATCTTAACAAATTTAAACAAACTACAGGATTTAATAGCAGCAGCAGAAAAAAAAGGCAATCGTCAGAGCAATCATGTTCAAATAATTGCGGTGACAAAAGAAGTTTCTGTTGAAAGAACGCAAGAAGCAATTGATGCCGGTCTCACTCATTTAGGAGAAAATAGACCCGAAGGCTTACATCGTAAAATTACCGAGATTCAAGCTGATGTGTACTGGCATTATATCGGGTCACTTCAAACACGTAAAGTAAAACAAGTGATTAACAGCATTGATTTTTTACATTCATTAGATCGTTTGAGCTTGGCGGAAGAAATTGAAAAAAGAGCAGAAAAACCTGTTAAATGCTTTGTACAAGTAAATGTTTCAGGAGAAGAATCTAAACATGGTTTAACCATCGAAGAAGTTTTACCTTTTGTAGAATCATTGAAAGAATTTACAAAGATTCAAGTTGTAGGTTTAATGACAATGGCACCAAATACGGAAGACGAAGAGCTAATTCGCTCCGTTTTTAAGCAATTAAAACAATGTCAACAGCAAATAGCCGAGCAAGGATTCGCACACGCACCTTGTACCGAGTTATCAATGGGCATGTCTAATGACTTTGAAATTGCGGTAGAGGAAGGGGCTACTTTTGTTCGAGTCGGAACGGCTCTTGTTGGAAATGAAAGAGGGGAACAGGATGAGCATGAAAAATAAAATTAAAAACTTCTTTTACCTTGAAGAAGAATTAGAAGAAGAAATCACGCAAGCTCCTATTCAGCAGCAACAACCCATACAACAACAGCAACCGATTCATTCAATAAAGCCTAAAAAAACAATTAAAGAACGGAAGGCATCTATTCATGAAATTGTGCCACAAAGTTCAGCAGCAACTCCTAACAACATTGTCAGTTTACAAGCAGCTATGAGCTCTAAGGGCGCAAAAGTAGTGTTAATAGAGCCTAGAGTTTATGCAGAAGCACAAGATATTGCAGAACATTTAAAAAATAAACGTGCAACAATCGTCAATTTACAACGTATTGAGCGGGAGCAAGGAAAACGCATTATTGATTTTTTAAGTGGAACAGTCTACGCCCTTGCTGGAGATATCCAGCGTATTGGTAAAGATATTTTCCTATGCACGCCAGATAATGTAGAAGTGACTGGTGAAATTACAAACTTTATTTTAGACGATAATTAATAGCGAGGATTGTAGTTTATATGACTTTTTTTATAATACTTGGTTATGTATCGTTAGCATTTAGGATTTATTCATTTATGCTAATTGCCTATATTTTAATGTCTTGGGTGCCTGCCGCTCAAAATTCAGCCATTGGTCGCATGCTTGAAAGAGTGTGTGAACCATATTTAGGGATATTCAGAAAGTTTATTCCGCCACTTGGAATGATAGATATTTCACCAATTGTGGCTATCTTTATGCTGAATTTTATTGAAAGAGGGCTTGTTATAGTCATTCAGAAAATATTTCTTATGTTCGTTTAGAAGTAAATCCTCACGTTTAGGTGGGGATTTTTTATTTATGGGGAATACTAGTTTTACTACGTTCATCCAACAAAGCAAATAGGAACTAGTGAAAGAGGAGACAACAAGATGGAACACTTAATCCAGCATTTTCGAAAAGATGAGCAGCCTTTTATTGAACAAGTGCTAAGCTGGCAGCATGAGGTAGAGGATCGCTATGCACCCAAGTTGACCGATTTTCTTGACCCAAGGCAACGTTTTATTGTGTCATCGGTTATTGGACAGGACGACACTCTTAAGACAGCTTGTTCAGGGCTATTTGATGGAGCAGAGAGGCAGCGTATGCTCATTTTCCCTGCGTACTATGAAGCTACAGATGAAGACTTTCAACTGACAGCCTTTACTATCCAGTATCCGACTAAATTTATTCAACTGCGTCATCCAGATGTTTTAGGGGCATTGTTATCATTAGGCTTAAACCGTAGTAAATTCGGTGATATTCGTGTCAATGAGCAGCAGGTGCAATTCGTTGTCGCACAGGAGGTAGCGGATTATGTCCGTTTACATTTAACGGGTATTGGTAAAGTAAAGGTACATGTAGAATCCCTAAAGGAAGACGCCCCACTGCTTATCAATGAGGAAGAGTGGTTTGAGGAAGCACATACAGTTTCTTCGATGCGTTTAGATGTGATCATTGCGACGATTTTAAATGTGTCACGCCAAAAGGCACAAGCATTAATTACTGGAAAAAAAGTGCGTGTCAATTGGACGGAGCGGGATACTGTCGCTTTTGAATTACAAGAGGGTGATATTTTATCGATACGTGGAAGCGGTCGTGTCAAAATTATTATGACTGAAGGCCGTACAAAAAAGGATAAAATTCGTCTACAAATCGGTCGATTGGCCCAAAAAAGCTGAAAGTGAAGTAAATTTCATTAATTTTTACTGCTAAGTTGTCGGAACAATTGTATAATAGAAACTACGAATGTACATGTAAAGGAGAGAAGGATTGTATGCCATTATCACCTATTGATATACATAATAAGGAGTTTACAAAAGCCTTCAGAGGTTATGCTGAAGATGAAGTAAATGAATTTTTAGATCAGATTATTAAAGACTACGAAATTTTGCTTAGGGAAAAAAAGGAAGTCGATAAGCAATTAGAAATGGCATTAGAACAAGCGAGGCATTTTAACTCCTTAGAAGAAACTTTGCAGAAATCTATTGTAGTAGCGCAAGAAGCTGCAGATGAAGTGCGAAGAAATTCACAAAAAGAGGCTAAACTCATTTTGAAAGAAGCAGAGAAAAATGCTGATCGAATTGTCAATGAAGCTTTAACGAAAGCTCGTAAGGTAACGATTGAAATTGATGAGCTAAAAAAACAATCTAAGGTTTTCCGTAATCGTTTTAAGATGCTTGTAGAGGCACAGCTTGACTTATTGAATGCAGATGACTGGGATCATTTGCTACAATACGATATTGATTTAACTGAAATTCAGGCGTCTGTTGAGGAAGCACAGGATTCCGAAGATATGTAACTTTTCTTTTACAATTGAAACTTGACGCGATTGTATGAATTTCATATACTTTGTAATAGTAATTATTTTGAACAGATACGCATAGAGGCAGAGACGAAGACAGTATTTGTTAGGCGTAGTGAAGCGATTTGGGGACAGTGCGAGCCCAAACATGCAACTAACATTGAACATCACTTCTGAGCTAAATAGCTGAAAAAAGTAAGTTATTTCGTGTTGCACGACGTTAACGTGCTTGAAAGAGGTAGTACAATAATTTTTGTGCTACAAGTAGGGTGGTACCGCGAGTAGAAGCTTCTCGTCCCTTAGTGGGATTGAGGGCTTTTTTTATTTGTTTGCGAATCGTTTTAGCTGAATTTGCCAATAACTGTCCTATGTGAAAAATGTCTATTATGCTTGTGGAAAATAAAGGAGGAATTTTAAATGGTTGAATACAAAGATACATTATTAATGCCAAAAACAGATTTTCCAATGCGCGGAAATCTTCCAGCAAATGAGCCAAAAATGCAAGATAAATGGAATGACATGGATATTAACAAATTACAAATGGAACGTACTGAAGGTCGTCCAGAGTTTGTCCTACATGATGGTCCTCCATATGCAAATGGTGATATCCACATCGGCCATGCATTAAATAAAGTATTGAAAGATATGATTACACGTCACCGCTCCATGACTGGCTACCATGTTAATTATATTCCTGGTTGGGATACGCATGGTTTACCAATTGAGCAAGCATTGACAAACAAAGGTGTAAAGCGTAAAGAAATGTCAGTAGCAGCATTCCGTCAACTTTGTGAAGAATATGCGTATGAACAAATTGACAATCAACGTACGCAATTCCGACGTCTAGGCATTCGCGGTGATTGGGAAAATCCATATATTACATTGAAACCTGAATTTGAAGCACGTCAAATTGAAGTGTTTGGTAAAATGGCGGAAAAAGGTTACATCTATAAAGGGTTAAAACCAGTTTATTGGTCTCCATCTTCTGAATCTGCTTTGGCAGAAGCTGAAATTGAATACAAGGATATCAAATCACCATCGATTTATGTAAGCTTTGCTATTAAGGATGCGAAAGGTGTTGTTCCAGCAGATGCTAAATTTATCATTTGGACAACAACTCCTTGGACATTACCAGCAAACTTAGGGATTTCTTTGAACCCTGAATTTATCTATGTAGTAGTTGCTGTGGCAACTAAAAAATTCATTATCGCTAAAGAATTATTAGAGTCAGTGGCAACTGCTCTTGAATGGGAAAACTATGAGGTTGTTCAAGAAGTAAAAGGGGATGCACTAGATCGTATTGTAGCCCAACATCCATTCTATGATCGAGAATCTCTTGTGATGGTTGGAGATCATGTTACTGCAGATGCGGGTACAGGTTGTGTTCATACAGCGCCAGGACACGGGGAAGATGATTATCATATTAGTAAACAATATGGCTTAGGCATTCTTAGTCCTCTTGATAATAGTGGCTGCTATACAGAAGAAGCACCTGGTTTTGAAGGCGTATTTTATAATGATGCCAATAAACTAGTAACAGAAAAACTTAAAGAAGTGGATGCATTAGAAAGTCTTAGTTTCATTACACACTCTTATCCACATGACTGGCGTACAAAAAAACCAGTTATTTATCGTGCCACACCACAATGGTTTGCATCTGTTGAAGCATTCCGTGGTGAGTTACTTGAGGCTGTTAAAGCAACAACGTTCACACCAGCTTGGGGAGAAACACGCCTTTATAATATGATTCGTGACCGTGGAGACTGGGTAATTTCACGTCAACGTGCTTGGGGCGTGCCAATTCCAATTTTCTACGCTGAAAATGGTGAACCAATTATTACACCTGAAACAATTAGCCATATTTCTGCTTTATTCCGTGAGCATGGATCAAATATTTGGTTCCAAAAGACAGCGAAAGAATTATTGCCAGAAGGCTTTACACATCCAGGTAGTCCGAACGGCGAATTTACAAAAGAAAATGATATTATGGACGTTTGGTTCGATTCAGGTTCATCTCACCAAGGTGTACTTGTTGAACGAGGCATGAAATATCCAGCTGATTTATATTTAGAAGGCTCTGACCAACACCGTGGTTGGTTTAACTCATCACTAATTACATCTGTAGCTATCAATGGTTACGCACCATACAAAGGACTTTTAACGCATGGTTTCGTTCTTGATGGTGAAGGACGTAAAATGAGTAAATCATTAGGAAATGTCATTATTCCACAAAAAGTAATGGATCAATATGGTGCAGATATTCTACGACTTTGGGTTGCTTCTGTGGACTATACAGCTGATGTGCGTATTTCTATGGATATGTTAAAGCAAGTGTCAGAAGTGTACCGTAAAATTCGTAACACGTTCCGTTTCTTACACGGCAATATTGCTGATTTCGATCCAAAGAAAGATCGTGTAGCTTATGCAGAGCTTCGTGAAATGGATCAATACGTGTATATGCGCTTGCAAGATGTTTTAAAAGCTGTGCGTGCAGCCTATGATCGTTATGATTTCGCTGCTGTTTATCATGTAGTCAATAATTTTGTAGCTGTGGAGTTATCTTCATTCTATTTAGATATTGCGAAAGACGTAGTTTATATTGAAGGTCATGACAACAAAGACCGTCGAGCAATGCAAACAGTCATTTACGATACATTAATGACATTAGTTAAAATTATGACACCAATTATTCCTCATACAACAGACGAGATGTGGTCTTACCTCCACGCTCAAGGGGTTGTAGAGGAAGTGTCGGTTCAATTAACAGACTTCCCAGAGGTAGATGTTCAAGCGAACTTTGACACTCTTCGTGAGAAATGGGAAAAAATTATTGATGTGCGTGACGATATTTTAAAAGCATTAGAGGAAGCGCGTAATGCTAAAACAATTGGTAAATCACTTGAAGCAAAAGTGACTGTCTATGCAAAAGAAGATGTTGTCGCATTATTGAATGATGCGAACATTGATTTTGCACAACTTTCTATCGTTTCAGCATTTGAGGTAGCTGCAATTGAAGAAGCGCCTGCAGAAGCTTTAGCACTTGAGCATGTTTCCATTGTTGTTGAGAAGGCTACAGGTGAGAAATGTGAGCGCTGCTGGTCAATTTCAGAAACAGTTGGAACAAATGAGGCACAACCAACAGTTTGCGCTCGCTGTGCAGAAGTTGTAGAAAAATATTACGCTTAAGTTTTCTTTTAATAACAAGAATCTGCATACAATGTAGATATAGGCAAGTCTCCTTTTAAGGGGGCTTGCTTTTTTCATGGAGATTTAGCAGATTCTTTTAGCTGGAACTATTTAAATAAAATCTCTTTCGTATTCCGGTAGTCTGTTGGTGAGATCCCTACATATTTTTTAAAGGTTAGACTGTAATAATTAGGTGTGTTAAAGCCACAAGTGGAGGCAATTTTTTCTATGGTATAGTCGTATTTACGTAAAAAGGGTAATGTTTTGATGATGCGAGTAAAGGCAACGTAGTCAACGAAATTTCGACCAGTCTCCTTTTTAAATAGTCTGCTAAAATGTGTGGAGCTAAAGTTTATATAGTTTGCCACATCACGAATGGTTAGTTGCTCGTCATAATGCTCTTCAATATAATGGATGGCTTTTTGAAGCTGCTCATGCTTTGTTAAATCCTCGTAATATCTTATATGAATGTTATCGATAGGTGGTTTTCTTCGTGCTTTTCGTGCTTGGCTATAGGACTCTTTCACTTGCATAGCGTCCTGAAATACACTACCAACCCCCATAAACAAATGAATGCAATAGTCCCTTTTCAGTGTTTCAATAACTTTTAAAAGACAGGCTTCTCCCTCTGACCAATGTTTGAATGAGTTGTACTCACGCGGAATTCGCATGAGAAGTAGTAAATAGCGTTCAAAATGTAAAAAGGACAAAGGTGCTTGATTTACGAAATTTTGACGGAAAATATTGGTGATGATACTGCTTGCATCTGCTTTCTTATCATCTCCATCGATATAGCCTTGAATTAAAAACACAATATTAGGAATACAGTTTGATGATAGAAAGGATGAAGATTGGATAATTTCTTGTTCATTGTCGACTTCACCCCGTATTAAACGCTTTAAAAATGCTTCTCGGAACGGTGAGGTATGATGTTGGGACACTTGTTGTGATAGCTCAAGCAGTGTGAGTGAACTAGCCTTTTTTTCCTGATAGGCTGTATACAGCTTCTTTACAATTCGTAAAAATTTTGATTTTTGTAATGGTTTTATGAGAAGTGCAGGTAAAACTAATTCAATGGCTATACCAGTTGAGTAGGTAAGGTGTTCTGTAACAACCGGGACAATTATACTGTTAGGATAATTTCTTTTTAATCGATTAATCTTTACCCAATCAAATAACCGATTGACTTCATAGACAATAATGGCCTCATCTTCTGGCTTTGATACTTTACTTTCCTCAAAAGCGTTTGGTAAAACCTCTTGTAACCATTCACTCATTTGTTGCTTGTCAAATGAGCTTTCCATATACCATACCACCTTTAAAATGCTACCATCCCCCTGTGAATTGAAAAGATAGAAATATTTTAACTTAAAATAGCAATTTTTTGTACTAATACAGCAATATTTTATATCTATATTGTAGTTGAAATAGAATAAAATAATTGTAGCAAATAATAATTTGAAATTTCAGATAATTATTTGCTGACAAGAAAAAGGGGGAGTTGGCTTATGGCGGAAGTTGGAAGTCATGATTATGACTACGTGGAGGCAGGAACTATTGATGTGAAAGATTTGCCTCCTCTTGATGCTACAACAAACAAAATTATGAAAGATGAATTTACAACAGGTTTAGGTTTATCGGTATTTTACTTTATTTTGATTTTTAGTATCCCTGTTATGAATTGGTTTGCTCCAGAGTTTGCATTTAAGAAAATTTGGGGTGGAATGACAGTTACATGGTTTGTAACAACGATTGTGATGATGGCGATGGCATTTATTATTGCCTATGTGCATACAGCCTTGTACGAAAAGCGCCTAAAAAAATATGATTTAGCAAATAAGTAGTTGGAACAAAGGGGGAAATGTTGAATGATAGAAGCGCTATTAGAACCAAAGATGTTAATGACCATTGCTTTAATGGGAACGATTGTATACATTACGTATTTAACTAAGAGAAATGCAACAGCATCGGATTTCTTTGTAGGAGGACGAAGCTTTGGATGGTTTACAAATGGTTCTGCGATTGGTGGGGATTATTTAAGTGCAGCAACATTCCTTGGGATCGCTGGTTTAACATTTCAACTAGGCTATGATGGGGCTTATTATGCTTTTTGTTTCTCTATTGGGTTAACATTATTAGCTATTTTTGTAGCCGGTCCGTTAAGACGTTTTGGTGCATTTACAGTTGCTGATTTTTTAGGTTATCGTTTTCATAGTAGACGAGCTCGCCTAGTAGCAGTTGCGGTCGTTTTAGCTATCTCGGGCTTTTATGCAGCTCCCCAATTATTAGGTGCGGCTCAAATTTTAAGTATGTTTTTTGGTACTTCCTATGAATTCGGCATTATCTTTACTTGTATTGTGATGGTTTTTTATGTAGGGATTGGAGGAATGAAAGGAACAACCATCAATCAAGCTTTAGAGCTTTGGATTCGTCTTGGAGCCTTTATTGTCATGTTAATAGCTGCGGTTTATAGTGGCTTACATTATGATAAAATTCTCGCAGCTATTAATTCCTTTAGTGGACCTATCACTGGTACTTCACCGTATGCTTTGGATGGTAGTGATGTCAATTTTGATGGGGGTGCTTGGACAGGCACAGGCTTCTATTTCCCAACGTTTTGGCAAACTATTAGTATGACGATTGGTTTAGCGTTAGGAACGATTGGACTGCCTCATATATTATTGCGTTTTTATACAAATCCTAGTGCGAAAGCAGCACGTAAATCTGCACTGATGGCTATCGGTATTGCCAGCGTATTCTTCTTATTAGCTGTTTATCTAGGTGTTGTAGGTCGCTCCATTTTCATTTCTGGAACAGCTAGTGAGGAGGTAATGCGTGATTTAGTATTAGGTGGAAATAATATGGTGATTCCTACTACGGCACTTGCATTAGGAGGAAAATGGTTACTTGGTTTAGTTATTGCAGGAGCGTTTGCAGCCATATTCTCCAACCTTTCAGGGCTGTTTATCACGAGCTCAGGTGCGCTAGCTCATGATTTATATGCCAACATTATGAAAAAGGACATTACACAAAAGCAACGTGTTGTTGCTGGAAAAGTAGCTATATTATTATTAGGCATTTTATATGGAGCACTGGGATTACTTGTGAAAGATGCATCTATTGGACATTTAGTTGCACTTGCCTTTACTGTCGCAGCAAGTACATTCACACCCATATTTATTTTAGGTATTTGGTGGAGAGGCATGACCGAGAAGGGAGCTATTGCGGGTTTACTAATTGGTCTTGCCGTGTCCATGTGGATGATCTTTTTACCAGGAACATTACCAAGCTTCTTACAGTTTAAAATTCCAGGTATCGTGACAGTGCCTGTTGGTTTCTTATCAGTTATCATTGTGTCATTATTAGATCGTAAAGTTCCTGCTGATGTGAATGATTTCATGAAGCGGGTACATGCAAAAGAATCGGAAACGGTATAACATACAAAATCATAGCTATTTCTATTGCTTGAAAAAGTGATAGGAATAGCTTTTTATATTCTTGAAGCACATTGGGAATCCGCCATATTTTGATGTGATATTAGTTATTGTCATTGGTGCTGTTATGGTAGAATAGGTAAGATGTTGAGTGAACGGAGGAATGTCTGTGTATAAATATTATGGATTGGCCGCCTTTGTCGTTTTATTGGATCAATGGACAAAATGGCTAATTGTAAAAAATATGGAGTATGGTGAACGTATTGCTGTGTTGGACCCATGGTTTGGCATTTTATCTCATCGTAATAAAGGGGCAGCATGGGGGATGTTAGAAGGGCAAATGTGGTTGTTTAGCATTGTCACAGTTGCTGTTATCTGTGCCATTCTCTATTTTTATCATAAAGAAGCAAAAGGTAAGCCTGTTTTTCAAGTAGGCTTAATGCTCTTACTCGGTGGAGCGGTAGGGAATTTTATTGATCGACTATTTAGGGGTGAAGTGGTCGATTTTGTAGATGTTTTAATACCAATTATAAATTATGATTTCCCTATATTTAATGTAGCGGATGCTGCCTTAACCATAGCAGTTGTCGTACTGATGATTGGTTTGATTATGGAAGATAAAAAAGAGAAGAGACAGGTGAAACAATGACGCAAGTAACTTATACAATCGAAGAACAACAGCAGGGAGAGCGTATTGATAAGGCACTTTCAAGCTTACAAACCGAGTGGTCACGTACACAAATCGGTAACTGGATTAGTGAAGGGATCATTCAAGTGAATGGCGAAGCTGTAAAAGCAAAATATAAGGTTAAAGCTGGTGACATCATTGCTATTGATGTTCCGGAAGTTGAAGAATTGGATGTTGTCGCAGAAAACTTAGATTTGGATATTGTTTATGAGGATGCAGATGTCCTTGTAGTAAATAAACCAAAGGGTATGGTGGTACATCCAGCGCCAGGTCATATGACAGGTACTTTAGTGAATGGGTTAATGTATCATTGTAAGGATTTATCGGGTATTAATGGTGTGCTTCGACCTGGTATTGTCCATCGTATTGATAAAGATACATCAGGCTTATTAATGGTTGCTAAAAATGATACGGCACATGAATCATTAGTCAATCAGTTGGTCAATAAAACGGTTACCCGTAAATATATTGCACTTGTACATGGACATATTGCACATGATAAGGGAACAATTGACGCGCCAATTGGTCGTGATCAAAAGGACCGTCAAAAACAGGCAGTAGTCGATAATGGTAAACACGCTGTTACACACTTCCAAGTTGTGGAGCGTTTTGGTGACTATACACTGGTGGAATGTCGTTTAGAAACAGGACGTACACACCAAATCCGTGTGCATATGAATTATATCGGCTTCCCACTTGTTGGAGATCCGAAATATGGACCAAAAAAGACAATCGACTTTGGTGGACAAGTTTTACATGCAGCCACATTAGGATTCGATCATCCTTCATCAGGTGAATATTTGGAGTTTGAAGTACCACTTCCAGCTGATTATGAGCAATTATTAAAGGATTTACGAAATAGGCATTGACGGATACGAAAAGAAAGTCTATACTAACGACAGTGAATGAACAACTTAACTAAATATTCACCTTTAATAGCAGTCCAGAGAGGCTGAGAAGGTACATGTGATCAAATAGTGTTGTAGAAATTTGTGCTGCAAATTTTTCAACGCGCTTTTTCAACACGTATACAACCCTCTCAGGCTATTCGCCTCGAGAGGTTTTTTTATGGACACATGGCAACACTAAATTGGAGAGAGGAGGAAACGAATATGGCACAAAATGAATTATTAGATAGCCCATCAATGGCTCGAGCATTAACACGTATTGCCCATGAAATTATTGAACGTAACAAAGGAATCGACGAATGTATTTTAGTTGGCATTAAAACACGAGGTGCCTTTCTAGCCAGACGTTTGGCACAACGAATTGAAAAAATTGAAGGGAAACCAATTCGTACAGGGGAACTGGATATTACCCTTTACCGAGATGATTTAACAACAAAACATGAAAATGAACAAGCACATGTAGAACAAGTTGATATCGAGTATGTAGTGAAAAATCAAAAAATCATTTTAGTAGATGATGTACTTTATACAGGACGAACTGTACGTGCTGCACTGGATGCCGTTATGGATTTAGGGAGACCTGCTCAAATTCAACTAGCCGTTCTAGTGGATAGAGGACATCGTGAGTTACCAATAAGAGCAGATTATGTAGGAAAAAATGTTCCAACTTCTGGCTCTGAGCGCATCATCGTCAATTTACAAGAAGTAGATGGAGATGATTGCGTCATTATTTACAAAGAAGACGAACAATAAAGTGAGGAAACATTATGTCAAACGCAGTTTTAGATATAAAGGATAAACCGACCCCACTCCAACTAGTGACATTAAGTTTCCAACATATGTTTGCCATGTTTGGATCAACCATCTTAGTGCCACAGCTAGTAGGTCTTAGTCCAGCAATTGCGCTATTAACGAGCGGGATTGCGACATTATTCTTCTTATTAATTACGAAATTTCAGGTACCAGCCTATTTAGGATCGTCCTTCGCCTTTATTGCGCCTATTTTACTTGCAGCAGGTGGTTTAAATGAGGATGGCTCCAGTGTCAATCCAGGACATGCCATGATTGGTGCAATGGCAGTCGGGATTACTTACGGGATTGTGTCCTTGATCATATGGAAAAGTGGCTATAAGTGGATTATGAAAATTTTGCCGCCAATCGTGGTTGGACCTGTGATTATGGTTATTGGTTTAGGTCTATCGGGTACGGCTGTGAATATGGCTATGAACGTTGACGGTGAGTATAGCTTTTTACACTTCTCAGCAGCTTTAGTCACAGTATTTACAGCCATTATTTTTACGATTTTCTTTAAAGGGATTTTAAGTACAATGCCCATTTTAATGGGTTTAATCGTAGGATACATTTATTCTATGATTGTTGACATAGTAGATTATACACCGATTGCCAATGCAAAATTTTTCGCCATGCCTGATTTTTTAATCCCAGGTGTGCATTATGAATTTGAAATTACATCAAAGATTTTACTTATCATGGTACCAATTGTCATTGTAACAATCTCTGAACATATTGGTCACCAACTAGTGTTAGGAAAAGTAGTAGAGCGAGATTATATTAAAGAGCCAGGGTTACACCGTTCTTTATTAGGCGACGGACTTGGAACATTTGTCAGTGCTTTAATCGGCGGTCCTCCAAAAACAACATACGGCGAAAATATTGGTGTACTAGCCATTACTCGTGTGTACAGTATCTATGTTATTGCAGGTGCAGCTGTGGTTGCCATTTTACTATCATTCTTCGGGAAAGCAATGGCAGTAATTGCAACTATACCAACTGCAGTTCTTGGTGGAGTTTCAATTTTACTCTTCGGTATTATCGCAGCAAGTGGCTTACGCATGCTAGTAGATAATCATATTGATTTTGGTAGTAGCCGTAACTTAGTAATTGCTTCAGTAATTTTAGTTATAGGTATTGGCGGTGCAAAATTCGTCATTACAGAATCTTTAAGTATAGAGGGTATGGCACTTGCAGCGATTATCGGTGTGCTGCTGAATGCTATTCTACCAGGAAAGAAAGAAGCAGAAATACCCGTACCTTACAATCAAAATAAAAATTCATAGTAGTACCTTTTAATGAATTGTCCAGAGAGGCAAAGAAAGGGAAGTTGTGGACAGGCTGAAGTAGGATAAATCTCCTGCTGTAGTTTGTCACGCCTCCTTATGCCTCGTTGATGACATCAACGGGGCTTTTTTATCTTCATTCATCCCACATTGAAAGCAGCTATGAATGAAAATAAAGCCTTAGGCAGTTGTCACGGAGTTTGAAAGGAATGAATTGTGCAACCCTCATTCAAAATCCGGACGCAATGACGCCAAGGCGAAATTGACTTTAGGAACGTCATACATAGACGTTCATGACACACACCTTATGGAGGTCACATGATGAAGAACTTATTATCGATGGAACATTTAACAACAGAAGAGATTAATCAAATCCTAGATCTTGCACAAGCGTTTGAAAATGGTGAAACATCATCGTTATCTCGCCGGTACAACGTTGCCAACTTATTTTTTGAACCTAGTACACGAACAAAAACAAGCTTCGAAATGGCAGAGTACAAAATTGGCTGCAATATCATCCCTTTCGATGCAGGTTTCTCTAGTGTTACCAAAGGGGAAACAATGTACGATACAGTCAAAACATTAGAAAAGATAGGTATAGATGCAGTTGTCATTCGAGCGTCAGAGGATGAATATTACAATGACCTACTAGAAGGCCTGCATGTAGCAGTGATTAATGCAGGGGACGGTGCTGGGCAGCATCCCTCACAATCATTATTAGACCTTTATACAATCAAAAAAGAGTTTGGATATTTTGAGGGATTGACTGTCACGATTGTTGGAGATATCTCACATAGCCGGGTAGCGAAATCAAATGCAACAGCATTACAAAACTTAGGGGCAAATGTTCACTTCCTATGTCCAGAAGAATGGTCTGGTGGTTTTGAAGCACACCATTCATGGGATAATTTAATCGAAATAAGTGATGTCATTATGTTATTACGGGTACAACATGAACGTCATAAGGAGAATTGTAGCTTCTCCAAAGAAAGTTACCATCAAGAGTTTGGTTTAACGATCGAGCGTGAAAGACAAATGAAAGATTCAGCAATTATTATGCATCCAGCACCAGTTAATCGGGATGTTGAAATCGCTTCTGAATTAGTAGAGTGTGAACGATCACGGATATTTGAACAAGTTCGAAACGGCGTTTACACACGAATGGCCATTATGGAAACTATTTTAAAGGGGAGAGAATAATATGACAAAGGTACTTCGAAATGTACAAATGTTAAATGAGCAAGGTGAACTGCAAACAGTCAATATTGCGATGGCAGATGGGAAAATTACAGCTGTTGGACAAGATGTAACTGTAGCAGGTGCCGAAATCATTGAAGGGCATGGTTTGATTGTGGCACCGGGCTTTATCGATGTCCATACGCATTTGCGTGAACCTGGATTTGAGCATAAAGAAACGATTGCAACAGGTTCAGCTTCTGCAGCAAAGGGTGGCTTTACAA
>NZ_DAMDAY010000068.1:0-5445 GCF_032093475.1 Lysinibacillus sp.
GTATTAATGGCTATAGGAACACCTGCTGCTAAAGCCATTTCTAAATGTTCTACACATAAATCCAGACGGTACGGATTTGCATTTAACTCTAAAATTTTACCATATTCTTTCGCCCAAGCAATTAACTGTTTCATATCAGGATTATAACCATCACGATCTGCAATAATTCGACCAGTTGGGTGGGCAATCATATGGACATACGGATTTTGCATCGCTGTCAATAAACGTGCCATGATTTTATCCTGAGATTGAGTAAAACTAGAATGAATAGAGGCAATAACAAAATCCAGCTCTTTTAACACTTCATCATCGAAATCAAGGGATCCATCTGGCAATATATCCATCTCTGTCCCCTTAAACAAGTGAAAATCAGGATGGCACTCATTAAATGCCTCAATTTCGATACGTTGCTTCTCTAAGCGCTCTGGTGTTAAACCATTTGCTACTCTTAGAAATTGAGAATGATCTGTAATGACGCTATATTGATAGCCCCGTGCTCGTAGTGCCTCTCCCATTTCTGCCACAGAGTATGCACCATCAGACCATGTGGTATGCATGTGCAAGTCTGCTTGAATATCCTCTAGTCGAACTAATTGAGGAATCGTGTTGGGTTGATCAAATTCACCTTTTCCTGTACGAAGGCTCGGTGGAATCCAAGGTAGATCAAAATGGGCAAAAAATGCCTCTTCATCTTGAAACGTCAAGATAGTACCATCTTGCTGTTCAACCCCATATTCACTAATTTTTTCACCACGTGCTTTTGCAAGTTGGCGCATTCGCACATTATGATCCTTTGAACCTGTAAAATGATGCAGGGCAGTGGCATATTCATGATCCTTTACTAACCGGAAATCAACACTCACTGGCTCATCTAAATCTAAAATTACTGAAATTTTAGTATCGCCCGCTGCTACGACTTCCTGAATGGCCAATCCATTTAATAAATTGTCACGTACAGCCTCAACCGCTTCTGTCACAACAATAAAATCAATATCTTTACTTGTTTCTAGTGCTCGACGGAAGCTTCCAGCAACTGAAAAACGTTCCACTTCCTTCATACTACCTAGAAGCGCCTCAATTTGTAAAACCACAGGCTCAAGCTGCCATATTGGTAAGCGTTCAGAACGATTAGCAAAGTTGGCAAGTTCCTTTAAAATTTTCTCCTCGGTTTTTACAGCAAAGCCCGCTAATTCACGAACTTTTCCTTCTTCACACGCCTTTTTTAAGCTCTCTGCTGAATCAATACCAAGTTCTTGATGTAGTTTCGCAATCTTTTTGCCCCCTAAGCCAGGCAATTTTAACAATGGCAGTAACCCTTTTGGGACAATTTCTTCTAACTCTTTTAATAAACTTGATTCACCTGTTGCCATCAAGTCCTCAATAACAGCAGCCGTCCCCTTACCAATACCTTTAAGTTTTGTTACATCGTCCATTTCACTTAACGAACGCTCGTCCCCTTCAAGTGCTGCAGCTGCTTTTCGAAAGGCAGATACCTTGAATGGATTCTCTCCTTGTAATTCCATATATAAAGCAATTTTTTCGAGTGTACGAATAATTGTTTTTTTATTCATTGGTAATTCCTCCTATCGTAAAAACACTTCTCTCAAATCAGAGAGAAGTGCATAGTTTACTATTGCATATAAATATACCACCAGTTTTGGAACATCTTTGTAATAATCGGAGTATGCTCCAACATAAGACCACTTAACAATGATTTCGACATTAAATTTTGAATAACCTCAATCGGTAATAAGGCGCACACGTATAGCAAAATAAACATAATTAAATAGTTTTCAATCATGCCAAGTAACGCACCAAGCCAACGATTGACTGTATTGAGCACAGGTAAGTATGCAATAAAATCAAATATCGATGCCACAATTTGCAACGTAATTTTCACTGCAAAGAAAATAACAGCAAAGGCGATTACACGATAAAAGGTACGGTCTAAATCTAGGCTATCAATGACGACACTAAGGCTACCTGTATCAGTAACGCCTGGATATGGAACCCAAAATACAAATTTTTGTGCTAATGGCTTATAATAAATATACGCAACAATCAGTGCTACTACGAAACTGACAATGTGCATCATTTGTACAATGAAACCTCTTTTTGCACCGACGCCAATTCCAGCTAACAGTACCACTAATATGATTAAATCTAACATTCTCTTCAACCCTTTAATTTTTTCAATTCTTCTTCTAACTGCTCCATTCGTTCTTTTAATAGTAAATAATCATGTACTGTATTTACTGCTGTCAGAACAGCAAGTTTTGTGCTATCAAGTGAGGGATTATGTACGTTCATTTCGCGCATACGGTCATCAACAATCGAAGCAACAAGTCGCATATGGCCAATGGATTCAGAGCCGACCATTTTATACGTATGACCATATATTTCCACAGAAATTTTATTCTTTTCTTGTTTTTCCATAGTCGCACCCTCCTATAAATTGAATGCTCACGCGATTTTTTCGGTTTGCGAGCACCATCACACAAAAAAGCTATTTATTATCATACCATGAAAGGTATAAAATTGTGAACAATGAGGACAGAAAGGAACGATTAAATGTCAAATATTGTGCTATCCATTTCAACAAATATTCAAAAAGAGGTAATGGCTTACTATGCAACCTATTTTATTGAACGAAAAGCCCCAGGTGTTATTTTTGCTGCAAAACTACCAGATGCCACTATTACTATGTATAAATCTGGTAAATTAATGTTTCAAGGAGGAGGTGCTGAACGTGAGGCGGCTCGTTGGGGAACAGTTGAAAAAACAGCTACTCAACATTCCTCGTCTATTGGGGCAAAGGGGGATATTCTACCAGACAAATTCGCGACAATGTCTGTCTTAGGCTCTGATGAAACAGGCACAGGTGATTATTTTGGTCCCATCACCGTAGCGGCCGTTTATGTACCTACATCCAAAATCGAACTTATCAACGAGCTTGGCGTAAAAGATTCAAAAATGCTAACGGATGATTATATGCGAAAAATCGCACCCGATTTACGTGCAGCCTGTGTCCATAGCGTTCTTGTATTACGAAACGAAAAATATAACAGTCTACAAGCAAAAGGCTATTCACAAGGGAAAATGAAAGCTATGATGCACAACAAGGCTCTACAAAATACACTCACAAAGATGGCACCCGAAAAACCAGAATTTATTTTAATTGACCAGTTTGCTGAACGCGGAGTTTATTACAATTACCTAAAAAATGAACGTGAACTGGTACAAGAAAATGTCCTCTTTTCTACAAAAGCGGAGCAACTACATGTAGCTGTAGCCACAGCATCTATTCTAGCTCGCGCTGCATTTTTAAAGGAAATGGATCGCTTGAGTGAAATAGCCGGTCTCCCATTAATGAAAGGAGCCTCCAGCAAAGTAGATGTGCAAGCAGCACGAATCTGGCGTAATCAAGGCGAGGATTTCCTACGCTCCATCACAAAATGGCATTTTGCCAATACAGAAAAAGCACGGAAAATGGTGTAACGGAAACATTTAATGCCTACAACTGTGGAATACTTTTAGAAATGCTTTGCGGGGAATTATAGGGTTATGTAAATGTTGATTTCTATTCCGGGAAAATGCTTTTCGTCATTTTAAACATGCTACTGGCTTAGGGTATTTTTTTTAGGGTTTCCTACCTGATTGGAGGGCTTTGGGACCCTCTTTGAGAGATTTTTTACATGGTTGGAGCGCTTTTGGCTCCTTTTTGAGCGGCTATTTTCTTGGTTGGAGCGCTTTGACCTCCTTTTTGAGCGGTTTCTACCTGGTTCGAGCGCTTTAGTCACTCCTTTGAGCGGTTTTTTACCTGATTGGAGCGCTTTGGCCACCTTTTCGAGCGGCTTTCTGCCTGATTGGAGCGCTTTGGGACCCTCTTTGAGCGGTTTTTTACAAACTGGAGCGCTTTTGGCTCCTTTTTGAGCATTTTTTCCTGGTTCGAGCGCTTCCAACCCCTTGGAGCGGTTTTTTACCTATTGGAGCGCTTTAGTCACCTCTTTGAGCGGTTTTTTACAAACTGGAGCGCTTTTGGCTCCTTTTTGAGCGGTTTTTGCCTGGTTCGAGCGCTTCCAACCCCTTGGAGCGACCTGATTGGAGCGCTTTAGGCCCTTCCTTAATCAATCTTCTACCATAAAGGAGCATTTTCGTCCCCTTAAAGAACCCCCTCAAGCACTAATTAAAGCAATTAATCATAGAAGAATTTGATATTCCCTTCGTTTCGATGCACTTTCTTTCCGATAGCAACTAGTCATTAACATCCTTTTTATTGTATGACGATTGTTTAATCGTAAAAAATGCTGTGCTTGACTGTTAGTAATGCCTTTATTTATTAGCATCCCATAATCTTGTAGAGCACATTTATGGGCTTTTTTATTGCTATAAAGGCAACTTGAGCAAATCCATTTCATCTTTAACCATTGCATCTGTCCAATCTGACATTCTGGACAGATCACCCCTGTTTGAATGGCGTCTATCTCTATGCCATAGTAACGACAAAGCGGGAACAATTCATATGGCTTATGGTGCTGCACAAGTAATGCACTAATAGACTGAGAATCTATGGTTTTTGTCTTCAAAGAACGCTGTTGTAAATAACCTGTTACCTCCCTAGCCATCAACACTGGAAATAAACTATCCTCATATTCGATACGAGCATTGTTAAAAGGAAAAACAATGATACCATGGACAGGTACTTCAATTTGATTTTGATTGAAAAATTCTTTTAAATTGTACATATATTCCTCAAGCTGTACTTCAGGATGGTGAAATACACGCCGTTCTCCTGTCTCAAGAGTACGAATCATTTGACGGGGACGATTTTTTAATTCCACTTCTCCTTTAATATTTTTACTTTCAATAATGATTACCTCATATTTGGTTATCACTACAATATCTAGTTGCATCGGAAACGGCCGTTGAAGAGAAATATTATGTAAAACGTGAATACCCCTTACAAAAGATAATTTCTCCAGTTGTTTCATAATAAATTTTTCTCCATGCTCCCCTGCCTCAGCCTGTAGTAACTCTCTTGTTATTTGATCATATAGGGGATGCTTTGATGTAAGTCTTCGAGCTAAAGCCCGTAGACCTAATGTCATTTTTGCTTCTTCATATGGTTTGATAAACATAACATCACGCCCTTTTTTACACGACTATAGCAAGGAAAAATGGTCACGCCTAGACAATTTGATAAACTATTTATTTGATCAACTCTGGGGCTCCAAATTTGATTTTTTATGAATTTATGTGAATATCCAACTGTTTCTATAGTATGTTTTTAAAACTTGATCATCTTTTACTTACTTTCAATCATGTTGTTCCATCTTGCTCCGCCTTGGAGCGGTTTCATCCTCTTTTGGATCACCTTCACTTCAATTTGGAGCGGTTTCATCCTCTTTTGGATCACCTTCTCTACAATTTGGAGCGGTTTCTTCC
>NZ_DAMDAY010000068.1:5545-13917 GCF_032093475.1 Lysinibacillus sp.
TCTTTTGGATCACCTTCACTTCAATTTGGAGCGGTTGCTTCTCCTTTTGGATCACTTTCTCCTCGCCTTGGAGCGGTTTCATCCTCTTTTGGATCACTTTCACTTCAATTTGGAGCGGTTGCTTCTCCTTTTGGATCACTTTCTCCTCGAATTGGAGCGGTTTCATCCTCTTTTGGATCACCTTCACTTCAATTTGGAGCGGTTGCTTCTCCTTTTGGATCACCTTCCATCCCTTGAGCGAATCATTGCCTTCGACAGTATTAATGTAAATCGAGACTTTTACAAAGACGTGTTTAAACCATTCTTCAAACAAAAAAGACTGCCTCGAAAGACAGTCTTTTGATAATAATTTTAGCGTACTTCTGTGCCTGGAATCGTCGCAATAGCTTTTAACACTTTGTTATGTGCAGCTACTACTTCTTCGTCTGTTAAAGTATGTTCTGGATCGAAGTATGTGAGTGAGAAGGCAACAGATTTTTTACCTGGCTCCATTTTCTCTCCTTCGTAAACGTCAAATACGCGGATGTCTTTTAGTAATTTCACGCCTGCTGCATCAATAGCATTGATTACTTCACCTGCTGTTGTGTCACGGTCCATAATAAGAGCGATATCACGTGACATAGCTGGGAAACGAGGCACTGGTGTGTAAGCAAGTGGTGCTTCTTGTGTCGTTGCATGTAATAGAGCAACTAAGTTCATTTCCATGACATATGTGTCTTTTACACCCCATGCTTTTTGTTCTGCTGGGTGAAGTCCTCCAATAATGCCGACTTGTTCGCCATCTAATAAAATGCTAGCTGTACGTCCTGGGTGTAATCCATCTACTTGTGCCTTCACAAATGAAATGCGATTTTCTAAGCCTAGTTTTCCGATTACGCCCTCTACAATACCTTTCAGTACAAAGAAATCTACCGCTTTTTTCTCGCCTTGCCAAGCATGGTCTAACCATTTACCAGTTAGTACGGCTGCCACATGCTCTTCCTCATACGGTTGCCCCTCATTTGATTGACCAAGGAACACTGAACCAATTTCATATAAGGCCACACCTTCAGCTTGACGCGCTACATTGTACGCAGCCGCTTCAATTAAGTGCGGAATAAGACTTTGACGTAATGTAGAACGCTCCTCACTCATTGGCATTAGTAAACGAGTTACTGGCTCGGCTTTCAAGGCAAAGCGTTGTGATAATGCATCAGATGTTAATGAATATGTTACAGCTTGATAAAGCCCTGCACCCTCCATGAAATGACGCACAACACGACGATTTGCTTGGTAAGATGTTAGATTGCCCACTTGTGTTGCACCCTCTGGTAACGTCATAGGGATTTCATCATACCCATAAAGACGGGCAATCTCTTCTACGATATCTTCTTCAATTTTAATGTCTTGGCGACGTGTTGGAGCATCAATAATTAATAAACCATTTGCTGCCTCTACACCAAATTTTAGACGCTCTAAAATTGAAAGCATATCTTCTAAAGATATCTTCATTCCTAAACGCTCATTAATAAAATCTGGGGAAACAACAACTCGTGCTGGTGCTTTTTCTAATTCATCTACTACACATGTACCCTCTAATACTTCACCACCTGCTAATTCAGCTAGTAAAGCGGCAGCACGTTCCGCAGCAGGTAAAACACGGTTCGGGTCTACCCCTTTTTCAAAACGTGCAGATGCATCTGAACGTAGGCCAAGGTGACGAGACGTTTGGCGCACTGTTAAACCATCGAAATAAGCTGATTCAATGACTACAGTCGTTGTAGAATCCGTTACCTCTGAATTGGCACCACCCATTACACCCGCAATTGCGACAGGCTCTTTACCGTTCGTAATGACTAAATCTGAAGCTTTTAATGTGCGTTCTTGATCATCTAATGTTGTAATTTTTTCACCTTCTGTTGCTTTACGAACGACGATTTCGCCAGTTGCAAGGCTATCATAGTCAAAAGCATGCAGAGGTTGACCATATTCCATTAGTACATAGTTCGTTACATCTACGACATTATTGTGTGGGCGTACACCCGCAGCCATTAAGCGATTTTGTAGCCACATCGGTGATTCACCGATTTTTACGTTTTTCACTACTTTTGCTACATACATTGGGTTCGCTTGTAAATCTTCCACACGAAGCTTCAGGAAATCCTGTGCTTTTTCACTAGCTACTTGATACGCAATTTCTGGATATTTAATTTCCTCTGAAAGAATTGCGCCTACCTCATAAGCTACACCTAGCATAGAAAGAGCGTCTGAGCGATTCGGTGTTAGGCCTAACTCTAGTACTGTATCACGTAAGCCTAAAATTGCCAGTGCATCTGAACCTACTTCTACATCCGCTGGCAGTACGTAGATCCCTTCTGAATAAGCCTTAGGGACAAGCTTCCCTTCGATCCCAAGCTCTTGTAATGAACAAATCATACCATTTGATTCATGGCCACGAAGTTTAGCTTTTTTAATTTTAATGCCACCTGGTAAATGTGCACCCGGGCGAGCAACAATTACTTTTTGACCAGCATTTACATTCGGAGCCCCGCAAATAATTTGTTGTGGCTCTTCTTCTCCTACATCTACTTGGCAAATATTTAATTTATCTGCTTCTGGATGTTTTTCTTTTGATACAACATAACCTACCACAATTTTATCCATAGCATTAGCTCGATCGATTACTGCGTCTACTTCGATACCAGAGCGTGTAATTTTTTCAGCTAATAGCTCAGGTGCCAAGTCCTGTGTACTAACATAATCTTTTAACCATTCTAATGATACTAACATGTTTTATCCCCCTTACGCTTCTGTTCGCTCGAATTGTGATAAGAAACGAGTGTCGCTTGTATAGAAATGACGAATATCATCGACACCATATTTCAACATCGCAATACGTTCGGCACCAATACCAAATGCAAAACCAGAAACTTTTTTCGGATCATAGCCAGCCATTTCTAAGACATTTGGATGAACCATACCTGCACCTAGAATCTCGATCCAGCCTGTGCTTTTACATACGTTACAACCTGCTCCACCACATTTGAAACAAGAAATATCCATTTCTACTGAAGGCTCAGTGAATGGGAAGAAGCTCGGACGAAGTCGAATTTCACGGTCTGCACCGAACATTTTTTTCGCTAATGTATCGAGTGTTCCTTTTAGATCACTCATACGAATATTTTCGCCAATGACTAAACCTTCAATTTGCATAAATTGATGGGAGTGTGTTGCATCATCATTATCCCGACGGAACACTTTACCAGGACAAATGATACGAATAGCTTCTCCTTTTTTAGCTTCCATTGTACGAGCTTGTACTGGGGAAGTATGTGTACGAAGTAATATTTCCTCGGAAATATAGAACGAATCTTGCATATCACGAGCAGGATGTCCTTTTGGTAAATTCAGTGCCTCAAAGTTATAGTAGTCCTTTTCTACTTCTGGACCCTCAGCAATTTCATAACCCATTCCGATAAATAAATCTTCAATTTCTTCAACGACACGTGTCAAAGGATGACGATTGCCAACTTTGATTTCACGACCAGGTAAAGTAACATCAATCGACTCACTTGCCAATTTTTCAGCAATAGCCGCTTCTTCAAGTACAGCAACTTTTGACTCCAATACTGCTGTCACATTTTCACGAACATTGTTCACTAAAGCGCCCATTTTTGGTCGCTCTTCAGCTGATAATTTCCCCATCCCTTTTAATAAATCAGTGATCGGTCCTTTTTTTCCTAGATATGCAACACGCACTTCATTCAATTCTTTTAAATTTGCAGCTGTTTCAATTTTTGCAAGTGCTTCTTGCTCTAATTGTTTTAATTGCTCTTCCATGATAAAACCTCCTTAGAAAATACATGCCTGTTTTTTAACATAAAAAAACTCGCCCCTAAAAAGGGACGAGGACATATTCGCGGTACCACCCTAGTTATTGCAAGGTCAACTATCCTTACAATCACTTCATTGACATAACGACTTGATAAAGCCGGCATACCTTTACAGCATCAAGCTGGTCCCGGTTGCTGCTCGCGGGCTGAATTCAAAACTGCATTGGTACGGCGTTGGCTCTCAATCTCTGGCCTTACGCTCCCTGTCGTCCATTCACAATCTTTACTACTTCCCGGTCAAAGCATTTACTATTTAAACTTAATTTTAGCTTAGATTATACATGAATAAACTGTCGCAAATCAAGAGACAACCGCCTGAATCTCGCAATTATCTTTAAATTACTTCACAAAGCCATATAAAACGATTCCCGTTGCTACTGCCACATTTAAAGATTCAGCCTGTCCAAAAATAGGAATAATCATGTTTTGATCAGTCTTCGCCAGCAGTTGTGGCTGAATGCCGCTTCCTTCATTCCCCATAATAATCGCAAATGAACCCGTATGCTGGATATCACTATATGGTACTGCATCCTCATCCAAAGCAGTTCCAAATACAGGTACACTTTGCTCCTGTAGCAAATCGATCCATTCAGCCAATTCTCCACGTACTACTGGGATATGGAAATGAGAGCCTTGTGCGGCACGTAGTGTTTTAGGATTGTAAATATCGGCACAACCCTTTCCTAAAACAACAGCATCTAATCCTGCCGCATCTGCTGTACGGAGCATTGTACCGATATTACCAGGATCTTGGACAGCATCAATTAATAAGACTTTGCGCCAAGTTGCCATCACTTCATCCTCTAATACCGGCTGTTTGCACACAGCAAAAACACCTTGTGATGTTTCAGTTTCAGCAAATTCCTTCGCTACCACTGCCGTTACCTCTACAATAGCGACATCATCAATCGGCCATAACATCGGTAAATCAATACCTTCACGTACAATAATTTGCAATACTTGCTCTTTATTTTTTAATGCTTCTTCAACAAGATGAAAGCCCTCTACTATGAATTCACCTGATCGTTCACGTTCTTTTCTAGTTGTCGCTAGCTTCTTCCAATATTTCACTAACGCATTTTGCGTAGATTCGATTCTTTTCATCGCTACTTCTTACCGCCTTTTTCCTGTATAGTGACCATTATTATACCTTAGAAAATGGCTAATTTCATAGCCATGTGAAAAAACTGTTATTTTTCCAATCATCAAAAGACGCGCTTAGGCAACTGATAAGAAATAAACATGCTATACTTATACATATTTGAAAGTATTTGTTTAATTAAGGACGGGAGAATGTAATGAAACAAACAATCCATGTAGTCGGTGCAATTATCGAAAATGAGCAACAAGAAATTTTCTGTGCTTTAAGAAATCCAACGATGGTACTTGCAAACTATTGGGAGTTCCCTGGTGGGAAAATAGAACAAGGCGAAACTCCTAAACAAGCACTTTATCGCGAAATCCTTGAGGAATTTAACTGTATGATTCGAGTAGGTGAACAGGTAGCCGAAACCTTTCATGAATACGATCAATTTTTCGTTCACTTAGAAACTTATAAAGCTTCTATCATACAAGGCGTACCAGAAATACTTGAACATACTGAAGCAAGATGGGTAGCTCGTAATCAGTTGCTTGACCTGCCATTTGCACCAGCAGATCTTCCATCTATCGAAAAATTATTAGCTGAAAAGTAAAACTCATTCCTTTATTTCATGAAAATGAGTGACTTGATTGATCCTTAATGTTTTGACCATATAATGCTTCGTTTGCTTTTTTCAATGTCACTTCTGTGATTCTTCATTTCAATGCCTAAACCAAAGATAATACACTCTGTTCAATATAGCTGATAAAATCATAACTAATTCTTCACCACCGTAGCGAGCGACGATATCTCTACAAAAGCTTGGTCTATTAACAGCTGCGCCAATTAAGAGTTATAACATCACATGGTTTGATCACAGACAAATCCATGTACAAAAATAATGGATTGATCCTCTTGACCGATTTCTTTCACCTTATTACGAACAACTATTTCTATTCTAATGACTAATCATGCAATCAAAAAGAGCAGCAATGCCTCTGCACCCTGCTCTACTAAATGTTTATAACCATTTTCTAATAGGTGGAATACTCTGTGGAAATTGAAATACATTTAACGGATCATATTTTGTTTTCACTTCTCGAAGCTTTCTAAAATTACGACCATAATAGGCTGTTGGCCAGTCCGGAATCAAAAGATCTGGAAAATTAACATAATCACCAGCTGTATAAGGTGATAAAGCTCGCCGTAAGTTTTCTACCCATTTGATATTTGGTTCTTCTTCATTTGGATTTTCCCAGGAAGTATTATATTCTTGAGCAATTAATGCATCTCGATAGTAATATGCCGTGCGATTTGGTGCAATTTCACTGATTGCACCTCCTAAAGCTTGTTGCCAAATCGTTGTATTTAGATTGGGAGCATTGACTAAATAATCTTTCATTGTTTGAATCGCCTTATATGGAAAGGGTCTTTTAATAAATGATCCTGACCGTTTTCGAAGTGCTGGGAGATTGCCACTTGGTACATCAAAAAATTCTACTGCTTGGATATAAGGCACTTCCTTTATCCATATGCTTGTTGGCGAACCTGTTTTTCTTAGGGGGCGAAGTAATTTCTTTAATTCAGCTGCCGTTCCAATAAACTCCCCTTGTGCGACAATTTCTCCAATTTCCCTTGCCTTTAACTCAATTTGAGAGGTTAGACGTTTATCGGTATAGGGAGCCCATTTCTGCCATGCATCAAAAGCTACTTCAAAATCATCCCATCCCCAGGTAATAGAGAAGAGTGATACATCATGGATAGCATGTAACTTAAATGTCAATGCGGTTACAATGCCAAAGTTTCCACCCCCGCCACCACAACTTGCCCAAAAGAGCTCATTATTTTTTTGCTTATTTGCTTTGATTACCCGAACCCCCTCCTGTCCATCAGCGACCACCAATTCTATTTCTATGAGACTATCACAAGTTAAACCAAATGGACGTGATAGCATCCCAATTCCCCCGCCAAGGGATAAGCCGACCACCCCCACACTGCTTTCTGTGCCACCAGGAATGGTTACACCGTGTTCCCATAATGCACGATATACCTTACCCATATTGGCTCCAGCATCGATTTTAGCTGTCATTTCTGACCGATCAATTGAAATAGAATTCATGTCGCTTACGTCAATGACAAGACCTTTATTTAATAATGAAAAATTTTCATAGCTATGCCGTCCACTTCTAATTCGAAAAGGCTCATTGTTTTCTCTAGCCCACTTCAATGCATTGACCACGTCTTTCGTTTCTTGACAAAACACAATGACACTCGGATATTTAGGGTTATTTAGATTATTGTTCGTCCTCGCTTTTTCATAATCAGAATCTTCAGGAGTAACGATTCTACCCGTGAGCTTTACCTTTTTCAACATCAAACCCCTTTCTCACAATGATACTTATCCTATGCAACTAATTTAGAAAGAATTTGCTTTTATACTAGACTCAACCTAACATTCTCTTTTTCATAATTGAAACATATGATGCACTAATATCATCGTGTTGGAGGTGTTCTATGCTTATTCATGTAGTGAGTGCTGGTGAAACACTGTGGCAAATTGCTAATCGTTATACTGTACCTGTTCAAACGCTCAGTCAATTAAATGCATTGACTACACCCGATCAATTAGCTATCGGACAATCACTGGTTATTCCTTCTCCTTATATAATTTATACCGTTCGAAGTGGAGATACGTTATGGTCAATCGCACATCAATTTAGCGTTCCTGTACAATCCATCGTGACAGCAAATCATCTAACAAATCCTGATAGGATAACACCTGGAACAAAATTATTGATTCCACCAATTATTCATAGCGTGCAGCCAGGAGAAACATTATGGCAAATAGCTCAGCGATACGGAACAACGATTCAAGCCATTGCGGCGGAAAATAATATTACTAATCCTAATATGCTATACATTGGTACTCATTTAATTATTCCAAGGAAGTTACCACTGATTGAAGTCAACGCTTATTCCTACCAACCTTCAGAAGAAGCAATTGACTCCATTAATGCAATTGGTCATTTACTAACTTATTTTAGTCCCTTTGCTTATATGATGAAGGAAGATGGTACGTTACAACCAATAAATGATGAAAAAATGATTATGGCTGCAAAAGCTAACAACATCATCCCTATGTTAACGCTCACTAATTTTACTTCTACAGAAGAGGGCTCAAATTTAGCACATGTCGTCTTATCCAATGCAGATCTGCAAAAAAAGGTGATGAATAATGTTTTACAAGTGATGCAAAATAAAGGTTATAAAGTCTTGAATATTGACTTTGAAAATGTTTTGCCAGCAGATCGTGAAAATTATAATGCATTCATTCAACTAGCAGCTGATACACTTCATCCAAAGGGTTATCTTGTGTCCACGGCTCTCGCACCCAAAACGAGTGCTACACAGGCTGGAAC
>NZ_DAMDAY010000068.1:13927-23161 GCF_032093475.1 Lysinibacillus sp.
AGGATTACGAGGCACACGGTAGAATAGCAGATTTCGTAGTATTAATGACATATGAATGGGGATACCGCTTTGGCCCTCCTCAAGCCATTTCTCCTATTAATGAAATGCGAAGAGTGGTGGAATATGCTTTAACGGAAATGCCTGCTGATAAAATTTTATTGGGCTTTGAACTGTATGCAAGAGACTGGCTTTTACCACATGTCAAAGGGCAAGAAGCCGAAACATTCAGTCCACAGGAAGCATTGGATAGGGCCATCAAGTATGGGGCAACGATTCAATTTGATCCGATAGCACAATCTCCTTTTTATCGATATGTTGATGAGCAAGGAAGAAATCATGAGGTATGGTTTGAAGATGCAAGGAGTGCACAGGCTAAATTTGACATGGTTAAACAATATAATCTTCGTGGTATCAGTTATTGGGCATTAGGATTCCCATTCCCTCAAAATTGGGCTTTGTTGGATAATAATTTTTCCATCAAAAAATCTTAGTTCTACTTATTGTTCTCATAAAACAAAAATTGATGCGACTTTTCCACATGTGAATTAGCGTTTTACTCCTTTTAATTACGGGATAAAAAATTCAGTTCAAAGCCATATTAAAAGATATCAACATGAAAGGAGCAACTCACATGGGAAGAGATAATAAACAAGGTCAAAGTAATAATAAAGGTTCATTACCTCAAACACCAAAAAACCAAAAGATAGCACCAAACAAGGTTAGTGAGGAATTTTCTCAAGAGTTCATGGAGCTGATTAACTCAGTTGCGCAAAATAAAAATAAGAAGAAAAAATAAGGGGGGCTTCCGTTGGATTATCAGCGTGCACAAGAAATTGTCGCCTCACCGCTAGAATATGAAGTGAGCTATAATGGCGTTTCCATCTGGATCGATAAACTCCATGACGATGAGAGAACAGCGACAGTTCACCTCCGCCGTTCATTAGAAGAGCGATCAGAAGTGGATATATCAGAATTAAAGGAAGAATATCTTGTTCACTAAAGATCAAAAACCTGCTTATTATTGGAAATAAGCAGGTCCTTTTTTATTTTAAATCATATAGTCCTCATTATATTGTAGCGGTGTTAAAACGTTTTCCACATGACGGTGTAGCTCGCTAAAGGTTTCTGAAATTTGCTGTGGAGAGATTGGCTTACTAAATAAGTAGCCTTGGATATAATCACAGCCACCTTCTATTAGAAAAGATAGTTGCTCCACTTCTTCAATGCCCTCCGCAACAACCTTCAAGCGTAAATGTTTAGCCATTGAAATAATCATGGATACAAGCGCTTCATCATTCGGATTATTTGGAACATTTCTTACAAAAGTGCGGTCGATTTTTAGACAATCAATTGGAAAATCCTTTAAATACGATAAGGATGAATAGCCTGTTCCAAAATCATCGACGGCAATTTGAATGCCAAGTGCCTTTAACTCATGTAAAAGCTGTGTCATTTGATCGATATTCATCGTCATACTTTCAGTAATTTCTAATTGAAGAAATTTAGGTTCTAAATTTGTACGTTGCAATATATGTTCTACCATTTCTACTAAATCTTGCTGGAACAATTGTCCAAGGGATAAATTCACTGCTACTTTCATCTGTGGTAGCCCTTGTCTCTCCCATGTTTTCGCTTGCATACAAGCAGTTTCTAAAATCCATTTACCTAATGGAATAATTAGGCCACATTCCTCAGCAATCGGAATAAATACATCAGGTGGAATAAAGCCACGAGTTGGATGACGCCAGCGAACTAATGCTTCAACAGATTCAATGGTCCCGGTTTTTAAATTAACCTGTGGTTGATAATCTAAATAAAATTCCTGATTTTCTAATGCATTATGTAAGTCCTGCTCTAACAGAATTCGATCTGCGATGCCCTTTGACATATACGGTTTATAAAAAAGAAACCTTTGAGGTATTTGTTTAGCCTCACGCATTGCTAGCTGTGCATGCATCAGTAGCTCTTCGCTAGTCCATTGATCCTCATAAAGAGCAATCCCCATATTTAGATTGCCATTTAACGAAAATAATTGTACCTGCAATGGATCTTTCATGGCACTTTTTAGATTTAAGCAAAATTGTAATAATTCTTCAATTGTTTTTACATGGTTAATATAAATAACAAATTGTCCCTCTTGTAATTTAGTAGCAAAATAATGGGGAGGTACAATTGTTTGTATACGCTTGGCGACAAGCTTCATCATTTTATTAGAATTGCTTATCCCTATCGATGAACGAATAGCTGCAAAACGGTCAATTTCTATGGCTATGATTGCTTTTTGCGTTTTATTATTATCGTGTAATTTGTCTTTTAATGTTTTTAGTAATAAATGTTCATTTGGCAACAGTGTAATATCATCATGATAAGCTTGAAACCGAAGTTCTTGTTGGGATTGTTCAAGGTCCTTTTTTATTTTTAACAGTTGTTGAAACGGCTTTTCAACAGATGTATAAAAAATGGCTTTTAAGAAAAAGTAAAAAGCCAAAAATAGATAGATCAATGCAGAGAAATCCCAAATAGCATTTTGATCTTGACTAATTATAAAAAAGGCATCGCTAATTATTAAGGAGATAGCTGCACTAATTAGCAACATGGATTGCTTCGGTATTTTTTTTATGTACCTACTAATAATAACAATAGTTAAAATTTGAAAAATAATGGCCAATAAGTGTACGATATTATCGATAAGATCCAGCAACTGACCTGTCATGATGTCGGCCGTCATATACACCAGAAAAATACTTCCTATTACGAAAAGCAATGAACTTGCATATGAAAACTTTCGATAGTTGAGGGTCATTTGTTTTCGAGGATGTAAAATAAGAAATAAAAACCCAAATGAAAGGAACAAACGCAAGATTATATGTAATGATTGATTTTGACTAGAAAACAAGCCTGCTAATTCTAGTAATGAAACGACAAAAAACATATTACCTATGTATAAAGTTTGATTTGATAATAAATGTGAAAATACTAAATAGGATTGGATGGCAATCGCCATTGTAAATGCAATAATTAATACTCGTATCACTAATTCTAAATTACTGTAGATGTCTCCTTGAAAAACATCGTATAGCTGATGACTGAAGCTTAATAATGGTATGACAAGTATTAGTGGCAATACTATAAACCAAATCTCTTTTTTCTCTACCCGATTAAACCATTTCTCCAATACAAACCCTCCATACCACTCTATAAACATTCACTAGGAAAATTTATCTATCTATATTGAATAATAAATTTAGACTTGTATATTTCTTTGACTTCTTACAAATCATAACACTTTTATCGGAATTTGTATGCACTTTAACAAAGTATGCTAATATTCATTTTATTTCAATATTAGCATACTTTTGATATTTTAGTGCTTTACTCTACTTGAAAAATTGGTTCTCTTAGCCTTTGAATGACTCTCATTCGTCTTTTTTTACTGACAGCGTTAGATAAACCTAGGATGTCAGCAATCTCTCGATCATTATAACCAGCTACATAATAAAGAAGGATTATATGTCTTTCTCCCTGCTCTAATTGGGTAAAAATACATTCAAGGTAGTCGGAACTTTTTTGACTCTCCCCTCTCTCGCGTTCACTAAGCATATAATGGAGTGTTTCATCCTCAACAACTGTTATTCGCTCTAAATAATTTTTTTCCTTAGATAATTCATTTAAAATCTCTCCTTTTATCGAAGAATATATATAAGCTGAAAATTGTCCTTTTGCTGGTTGTGCTTTTAGCCATACTTTCCATACAGCAATAGAAGCAATTTGACGATAATAATCAAAATCCTTATAAATTTGAAGCTTAGTTATTATCGATGTAATCATTGGTTGCACAGCTTCTAATACTTCTTCGAACGTCTGAGTAGACGACAGTTTTTTGCTCTCAATGGTCATTTTCTTCTTTCCAATCGACTATGCACAGTCCTAATTCCTAGGTAATCCTATCTTAGTGCTGCTGATGATAGAAGGCGAATGGTCTTTTTCATCATTTCATAACTTAGAATGGCTCAAATTCTTTACATATTTATACATAATTACAGTATGTTATTGTAAAAATCTTATATTTTCTGTGGGATTTCATACATATTTAAACGAAGGTTGGACAAATTACTACTAAGGAGGCGAAATAGATGAATTTTCAAATAAGAGATGCCATTACAGCGAATGTCCATGGTCAATCTGCAGCTGAATTTAAAGATATTGTCGAAGATGCAATTAGCCGTGGAGAAGAGCATTTACTCCCAGGACTTGGGGTGTTTTTTGAAAAATGGTGGAAACAATCAAGTACATCTGAACAAGATGCATTCGTTCAAAAACTAGAAAAAGCATTTGCTAACTGATTTTTTATGAAGAGTGCATTCCAATTCCAATAAATGCATGATAAAGTTTTAGTTATCAGAAAATTTGGAGGGATTGGAATGACTATTGCTGTAGAATTAATTGTCAATCAACTCAAACAGGTCTTAGTAGAAGATCAAGTGTCAACCAACGAAACGGTACGACAGCTACATGGGAAGGATGAATCTCATCATGCGATGAGCCTACCTGATATCGTTGTTTTTCCCCGCTCCACAGCAGATGTCAGTGCCATCCTAAAAATTGCGCATGCACAATTTGTTCCTGTTGTACCATTCGGTGTTGGCTCTAGCTTGGAAGGCAATGCCATTCCCATTTCACATGGTATTTCTATTGATTTCTCTGAAATGAATGCTATTTTAGAAGTTCGACCAGATGACCTTCTTGTAAAAGTACAGCCTGGTGTCACACGCTCCCAATTAAATAAGGAGTTAAAAAAACATGGTCTTCAATTCACAGTAGATCCAGGTGCAGATGCCACACTGGGTGGTATGGCAGCAACTAATGCTAGTGGCACTACTGCTGTGCGCTACGGTGTCATGCGTGACCAAGTTCGTGATTTAGAAGTTGTACTTGCAGATGGCTCTGTTATCCATACTGGCAATTTGGCGGCAAAGTCCTCTTCTGGTTATCATCTAAACGGTTTATTTGTCGGCTCAGAAGGGACACTTGGCTGCTTTACTGAGTTAACTTTGAAAGTCTATGGTGTACCGGAATTTGTAACTGCAGGGCGTGCGGTTTTTGACACAGTAGGAGATGCTGTTAGTGCCGTCACTGCTTTATTGCAGGCAGGTATTGCAATTGGACGAGTGGAATTGGTCGATGAAGCCTCTATTACACAAGCCAACATCTATAATGATACTTCCTTCAACGAAAAACCAACTTTATTTTTAGAATTTCACGGTAATGAAGCAGGTATGCATGCAGATATAGCATTTGCCACTGAAATTTTTGAGGACTTTCATTGTCTATCCGTTGAATTTGAACAAGATACTGCTGCTCGTAATAAACTTTGGGAGGCCCGTCATTCGTTAGCGTATGCGTATATTCATGCATACCCCGGGAAGAAGCTTATGTCAACGGATGTCTGTGTACCGATCTCTATGCTTGCAGAAACCATTTTATATGCACGTGAACAGCTTGATCATGTTGGACTTGCCGGTGGGATTGTAGGCCATGTAGGTGACGGTAATTTCCATGCTCTCTTAATGTTAAACCCAAATGACAAAGAGGAGCAGGCAAAAGCAGACCGCTTCAATGAACAGATCGTTCAATATGCTTTACTTCGAGGCGGTACATGCACAGGTGAACATGGCGTTGGCATTGGCAAAATGAAATATCAAGCCACTGAGCATGGTACCTCTTTAGCAGTCATGAAGAGTATAAAAGCAGCCCTCGATCCACATAACATTATGAATCCAGGAAAGATTTTCAACCTATAACTAGCAATAACCCGCTGATTGTCGAATCATCAGCGGGTTGAATGTTTATTCATAGCAAAACGTCAATCTGATCTTTGTTCACAAGTAAAAAAGTAACCTAGCGTCTCCCAGGTTACTTTACTATGTAGCGATGTAGCCATCCATCTTGACAACAAACATCGCGCGCGGTATACATCCCTCTGTCTGTCTACCACAGTATGTTATTCACATGGATACCCTCTGTTGCCCAAGTGAACTCTCTTTATCGTACTTCTCAAACTCATAGGAATGTCCAAATTCTAAGCTAAAATCGATGCTAGCACTGCTTTTTGTGCATGTAATCTATTTTCAGCTTGTTCAAAAATATAAGAATTAGGCCCGTCAATAACAGAAGTCGCAACCTCTTCTTCACGATGTGCTGGTAAACAATGCAAGAACATATAATTCGATTTTGCATAGGCAACTAGTTCATCATTAATTTGATAGCCTGCAAAATCTTGTAATCGTTTTGCCGCCTCTTCCTCTTGACCCATTGATGTCCAAACATCCGCATAGACCACATCTGCATTTAATACAGCTTCTACAGGGTCATTTGTGATCATAATTGTACTGCCATTAGCCGCTGCAATTGCCTGTGCTTTTGCGATTACTTCTGCATCACATTCATAACCAACTGGCGTTGCCACTGCGACGTTCATCCCTACATGTGCTGAAGCAACAACAAGTGAGTGCGCTACATTGTTGCCATCTCCCACATAGGCAATTTTAAGCCCTTTTAAAATTCCTTTATTCTCTGCAATCGTTTCTAAATCCGCTAATGCTTGACAAGGGTGATAAATATCCGTTAATCCATTGATAACTGGAATGGCAGCATGCTCCGCCAACTCTTTGACCATTGCGTGAGAGTTTGCACGAATCATAATACCATCTAAATAACCTGATAATACATGGGCTGTATCATAAATTGATTCCCCACGACCAATCTGTAAATCGCGAGCATGCATAAACATACTTTTTCCACCTAATTGATTCATGCCAACTTCAAATGAAATACGTGTACGAGTTGAATGTTTTTCAAAAATCATGCCAAGTGTTTTACCTTCTAATAATCTTGGGCATTTCCCTTCTTTTGTAATCATTTTAAGCTGTGTCGCTAATTCAATAAGTTCTTGAACCTCTTGACTAGTATAGTCTAGCAAAGTCAGTAAATCCTTTCCTTTTAAACTAGACACTAACTTTAACTGGACTTCTTCGAGTAATTTCATAGCATTCGCTCCTTATATCGTTGCTGTTGAAATTAGTATAACATGCATAAATATAAAATCAACTGAATTTTTATAATTTATTTTAGTAATTATTCATTCGTCTTCAAATGTGACAAAAATTCGTACTTTTGAATAATTATGCATACAACATAAAAAAGATAGCTAGTTTAAACTAGCTACCCTTCATCTGCTTATTAGTCAAATGTAATTTTATTCACTGCTTCACGGTCTAATTTTTTAATGACTTCTACAATTAATTTAACAGCATTATCATAATCATCACGATGTAGGATACCTGCATGTGAATGGATGTAGCGTGTCGCAATACCGATGGATAGTGCTGGTACACCATTTGCTGTTACATGGATGGAGCCAGCATCTGTACCACCGCCAGCCATCGCTTCAAATTGATATGGAATATTGTGCTCATCTGCTACATCTAATACAAACTCACGTAAGCCACGGTGTGAAACCATTGATGCATCATACACAACGATTTGTGGGCCAGCACCCATTTTACTAGTTGATTCTTTTGCTGTAACTCCTGGAGTATCTCCCGCTACACCTACATCAACTGCAAAGCCAATATCTGGTTGAATTTTATGTGTTGCCGTTTTAGCACCACGAAGCCCAACTTCTTCTTGCACATTTCCTACAGAATAAAGAATATTTGGGTGCTTTTCATTTTGTAACGCTTTCATTACATCAATAGCAATAGCACAACCGATACGATTATCCCAAGCTTTTGCTAATAGATACTTGTCATTCTTCATGACGTTAAATTCAAAGTATGGTGTTACCATATCGCCAGGACGTACGCCCCATTCAAGTACTTCATCCTTAGAAGCAGCACCTACATCAATAAACATATCTTTAATGTCTACCACTTTATTACGCACATCTGCAGGTAAAATATGTGGTGGCTTTGAACCAATAACCCCAATCACTTCGTCACCTTTACGTGTAGTAATTGTTACACGCTGTGCAAGCATAACCTGGCTCCACCAGCCGCCTACTGTTTGGAATTTAATAAAGCCTTTGTCATCGATTTGCGTAACCATGAAACCTACTTCATCTAAATGTCCTGCTACGACAATTTTTGGACCGTTTTCATCGCCCACTTTTTTAGCAATTACACTACCTAAGTTATCTGTTTCTACAGTGTCTGCATATGGTGCAATGTATTTTTTCATGACCTCACGAGGTGCACGTTCATTACCTGCAATACCATTCGCATCTGTTAAATCTTTAAACATTTGTAATGTTGGATCTAGTTGTGTCATCCTTTGGCCTCCTACTTCTTGTATCTTCTTTATTATACTTCGTTTACCGAAATATTCCTAGCTTAATCGTCTGAAAATTGGTGTATTTCTTATTTTTAATAGCCTGAGCGCTGACGATTATAATTTTCTTGATTTTTTTCAATATAAGCACCAACAACATCCTCAAATGTAAATTCAAGATTATACGCTAGTAATCCATAGCATTGCCAAATGGTTAAATAGTGATCCTGAGTAGGTTGTTGAATAAATGTTAAAATAGCACTTTGTGTCTGTAAAAAAGTTTCCGTTAAATTTCTTTGCTCTTCAATTACTGGCCACTTTTCAATGGATGTATAGCCCTTTAATAAGCCAAGGGATAAGATAAAATGGATAGAATCAACATATTCCTCTAAAATGACTTCACGTGCTGATGGTCCTTTAGTACTCCAAAATTTAAAGCAGCGCGTTTCATTGGCAAGCTCAGCAAGCTCTACCATTAATGCCAAGCCCTTTTCTTGAAATACATCTTGTTGAATATTTTGTGTTTGCTCGATAAAATCATCAAGCTCTTTTTGCATAGTAAACAATTGTTGTAAATTCATTTTTTTCTCCTAAATTTCTAAAAAATATTTAAGTAAAAGTGAAACTATTTGACCTCTCTAATCGTATAGGAAAGAATAACCTTTCTTCAAGGGGGAAATTTAAACATGTTGCCGTTACTAATTCGACTTGCTGTAATAGCGCTTATTATCTATGTATTTTATAAAGCGATTCGTTATATAACCGATCCTAAACGCAAACTTGATGAAGCCTATGAAAAAGGCCAATATTATTTTTATGATGACGTTAAAAATGTCCGCAAAAATTTCTTTATTTCTTATAAGGGTGCTCTTTTTGAAGGTGAAAAATACCTGGGTACGACAGAAG
>NZ_DAMDAY010000069.1:0-22944 GCF_032093475.1 Lysinibacillus sp.
ATAAAAAAACCCCCGTAAAAGTTAGATTGGTGTCTAACTTTTACGGGGCAGTTCAGTCTACATGAGTGTCTTAATTGAATGAAAGTTTTTTAAAAGAATCTACTGTAAATAAAAGTCCTGTCTTAGCTTTCCGCTTATTCATGACCCAGTAAACTTTGAATGACATCATTTGGCGCACCGTTATTAATCATATGCGTTGCACAGCTGTGTCGTAATTGATGCGGAAGTATACTCTTTTTTATACTAGCACGATTTAATATTCTTCGATGTGTATTTTAACTACACGACCAATAACGAGGTTCGATAATCCCGGTCCTTCCCCAAATGTTAGCATATTCTCCAACACACATTCCATTTGTATGGGACTTTCTTTCACTCGATATGGCAACACTTTCGAGCTGGCAACAGGTGTTAAGCCGGACTCTTGAAACTCATCTATATCTGGTGCAAATTCTATGGATGTTTCATGCATTTTCGTTAATTAAGCACATTTTCGATTTTAACAATTTCTCCTGTAATTGTAGGCTCTACATTTTCAGTAGAGAAACGTAGTAACTATTAAGCCCAAGAAATATGTATAAATTTAAAAACTTTTTAGTAAATTCATATAGTGGGGTTTTATTTTTATTGTTACGTTGAATGGAGGGGGAAGTTATTAAGAAGAAAATAATTATCATATTTTTAGTCTTAATATGTGTATTTTTCGCAGCTTGGAGGTTAAATAAACATGGTAGTATTTTGGAATCGACGGTTACTAAAAAAGTGGATAGAGAAGAATTTATTTCTGAAGGAGTAAATCCCGGAAATTCTAGTGATTATGACATTAAACTAACAATGGATAAGAACGAAAATTTGCAATTAGAAACAACTGCTTTAATCAAAAATTTATCTACCGATGATTGGGAACAATTAACTTTCTATTTTATACCAAATATATTTACAAAAAGTGTTTCACCCGAGCTGGAAAATCCCTCTACGGTTAATTTTCATAACATATCTATTGATGGAAAAAAAGTCGTTTACACATTAGAAAGAGATACTTTAAATATTCAACTTCCCCATAAGTTGAAACCTTATCAAGAAGTTAAAGTTTATTTTTCCTATGAACTCACCTTTCCTGAACAAGGCTTAAGATTTACAAAGAGTAATAATGGTAATTTTCATTTAGCTCAATTTTACCCAATGCTTGCAACATATAGGAACTCTCGGTGGAACAAGGAGTCTTACCAAGATAGAGGAGAGACTTACCATACTGGATTTAGTAATTTTAAATTAACATACGATATTCCGAAAGGTTTCACCTTTGTATCTTCATCTGATAAAGAAGTCTTTCCGAGTTCAAACGTTGGTTCCATTGAAGTAAAAAATATAAAGGAAATATTTGTCGCTATTTTAAAAGATCCTATACTTGTGGAAAATGATGGGGGCCCTTCCGTTAGAGTATTTGGATTTAATGAAAATAAAGAAAAACTATATCGAGAAATAGCAGATGAGGCTATAGCTGCAATAAACTATTTTGAAGAAATTATGGGGCCTTATCCTTTCAAACAATTTGATATTATAGTAGATGGAATGGGGATGGAGTATCCAGGAATAGTTACAGTTGGTTCGATTTATAATACTGGTCCTAGTAATTCTCAAGAGCTAAAAAATATGGTGATACATGAAATTGCTCATCAATGGTTTTATGGGATCGTTAGCAACGATCCTTATAGTGATGCATGGTTAGATGAAGGTTTCGCAGTATTTGCAGCGAGTTTATTCAAACTTGCGAAATTGAAAGAAGCTGAAGATTATAATTCAATGTACAGACCAGATCCTAATTTAGAATTACCAGTAAATTTACCTCTCGATCAATATGAATCCAACATGAGTTCCTATGTCTATGGAAAATCTGCTAGAAAGTTATGGGAATTATTTAAAGATAATGGGGAGGTTAAAGAAGCTGAAAAATTTTTAAGAAGCTATTACCATTTTTATAGATATAAAGAAGTTGATACTAGAGAATTTGTGAGATTCGTAAAATACTATTTTGATTTAAAAGATGATACCCTATTTGAGGGTTGGTTAGAACAAGAAAAATAAAAACTAATATTTAAAGAGAAGCAAAAAAGCACCCTTTAAGGCTACCTTGAACTTTAGATAAAAGGTATCTAGAAGAGCATTCTTTATACCTTTTTTTGTCATTTTTATTTCTCTCATTTAGATTACTCTTTTTAGAAGTAGCGTACCCTTTAACATCCTGCTCAGTTGGTTTAAGTGAAAATCTTCACAATTTCTTTGCCTATAACGCTTTTCTTTAAATATGTTATTCAAGAAAATGGCCCTACAATACAAATGGGCACATTCTTA
This sequence comes from Lysinibacillus sp., assembly GCF_032093475.1. Lineage (NCBI taxonomy): Bacteria > Bacillati > Bacillota > Bacilli > Caryophanales > Bacillaceae > Lysinibacillus > Lysinibacillus sp. Next base: position 2,353 of record NZ_DAMDAY010000069.1, read on the forward strand.
GGAAAGAATGCGCCCGATTGTTCAAGCTTGTTATCTAACTAAATCACTCTATAGTTTAAGTGAAACTGTTCACAAATTGTAATCAGTGTTTTAAGATCTCGGATAAAGCCTGTTCCTCACCATCTAACATCGAGGTAACGATTGTCATAAAATCTTCCGCTCCAATTTCAAAATGACCTCGACGGAATGTAAACCCCCAATTGCGATTTCCACTCGTAAAAGTGAGCTGGTTTAACAACAATGCAATCTTAACTTCTCGACAAGGAATATATCGAATATCTCTGCGAAATGGCACAAACGACTCCGACACTTGATGTTTGTAAGTTCCGTTGTCCGTAACCTGACCAATAGCAGTAAATGCTTGAACTGGCTTTCCTTTGGACATGTCTGTGCGAGGAGAATAGTATATCAGCCAATCACCTGGAGACATTTTACGCAAAGGTGATGCCTTACCGTGACACAACTGTGCAAACCCACCTTCTTTGGCTAAATTCACATGAGAAGCGGATACAACGCCAATCCAATATCTGCTTTTCTGACTAGTTATAGTCGACATGACGAATCCCCCTACTCTTCAAATGCTAAACTCGTTTTCAACCGATCCAGTTGTAAAAAATGATGTCTGTAATGCATTTCAATCAACAAAAACCATTCCTGCGCGTTTAATGCACCGAACGCCGGATGAAGTATCTTGTTACTTTCAGGCGATTGATGTAGAACTGACTCTGTATTCCTCATCCTTTCCACTACACTGTGAAGTCCTTCTACCAAATGCTCCATGCTCTCTGGTGGTTGCGGAGTATAATTCGGCGAAGCAGGGACCTTAATACGAACAGCAGGAAATTGTTCTAGTTTAAATACAATCTTACCTTGCTCAGTTTTTTCCTTCGCTGGGTTCAATGTCGATTCACTGCCAACTAAACATTGCTCGACATTATGTAGATGCATGAAAGCAGATTGAATTAAATGTACATACATCTGTCCAATGGACCAATCTTCTTCGTTCAGCTTTCTATGTAATTTATCCATATTAAGTTTTGTTAGTTCTGCCAAATATCTTTCTACTGTAAGTTCAAATGACTTCAATACTTCCTTTGTACTTTTCATCCTTCAAGCAGCTCCTCTTCATCTTGGTATAATCACAGTATAAAAGAACACTACTGACAGGTGTATGTCAGTAGTGTTCTAAAATTTTTTTCGCTACTTCCCGAATCTTGAAGCGTAAAGATTTCGGTTCAATCACCTCGATATCTCCGCCCCAGCCAAGTAAATGATGTAATATTTCCTCTGGATACCGAACACGAAATTGAAAGATTACATCCTCCTTCCGCTCCTCAATGGATTCAATATAAAAATTAACTGCCTCTATGATTTTGTCGGCAATTTCGGGGTTTGCCCTAATTATTATACTTTCGTCTCGATTGTCAGGTGGCCGATAGCTACTTAGGTCAAAATCATTTGGTAGAAGAAATTGTTCTTCCAACATAGAAAGTTCGGTCATCCGGGACAAGCGAAAATGACGCATTTCCTGCCTCATATCACAGTATGCTAGTAAAACCCAATTTTCATGGACAAGTGTTAATCCATATGGAGAGACCACACGTTTATTTTTCCGATTCCCATCTGTTCCTGGCATTTTTTTAATATACATAAAACTGATTTTGCACTGTTTCAAAATGGCATCGCGAACTTGATTAAGATACGTTTTTACCCGCGCTTCAGTTGATTGCTCACCTATATGAAGGAGTCGCATTGTTTCCCGAACAAGCCTTGACTCGTTATGAACTGACTCCGACAAAGTAGCCTCGATTTTGCGTTTAGCGGACTTTGCATAAATACCATAATCTGTATCCAACCTTTGCTCGATAAAATCAGCTCCCATGAGCAGGGAGACGGCCTCTTCTGCTGTGAACCTAACCGGGGGTAGAAAATATCCTTCCATTAAGGAGTAACCCAGTCCAGGGGCGCCTAAAATTGGAACCCCAGCCTCACTTAATGCTTGAATATCCCTATATATCGTACGCACACTTGTCTCAAATTGAGAAGCTAAATCTTCTGCTCTCAGTGTTTTGCTTCGCTGTAATTCAAGCGTGATTGCAAGCTGCCTCTCAGTTTTGTTCATTTTTTTCCTCCACCATTTCTGCATTCTTTCACGGTACTTGCCCAATAGTTGAAGAGAATCCGCTTCACAATGTATTTGGCCTATACCCTTGGATACGTTTGTATGCCTCATAATGATGCCAAAGTTTGCTTAGAATCATAGCACAACCTCTTTTTAGAACAATTAATAAGAGTTGCTTCCATTAAGAGTTTTTAAACACCGTTCAACTAGATCTTCCCGTTAACAACACGTATTCACCCTTAATACTGTACAACTTAAATTTTAACATGATTATCCAACACTCTTTTCTATAAAGATGTATTCCATTAATGTCCCTTTAAAGGACGCTTTCCTAATAATCGCGCCCGATTGTTGAATAAAGATCACTTTACTTTCTTTTCTAATTCACCAAGTTTCTTGAATTTATAATCATAACTTTGTCGTTGAATTAGATTGTTTAACCAAAAATTTGCCCTTTCAAAATCCTCACTTTTTATAAATGTTTCAATGGCTTTCTTAAAGTTGTCATGGTAATTAAAATTCACATACACCATTAGTTCAAGCCCTTGATGGAAGCAATCCGAAGCTAAATTAAATTCTTTTGTTTTTGAATATAATATCCCTAAATAAATAAAACCACTTGATTTCTCTTCTTTGCTGAAATTTGGTTGTTTGGTAGACAAATTTAATATACGGATTGCCTTTTTTCTCATGAATAAAAGCTCATAGGCATTTGCTCTATAAACATAATCCTCATACTTTCTTAATGGTTTGATTAGTGAAATTATACTTATTAAGATCAGTCCTTTATAAATTATTCTTTGTTCTATTGAGTTCACTTTGTTGATAATATTTATTTTCTTCTCAACTAAATAGCTCAAATAATATAAAAGCCACAATTCTACACAAGAAACGTGCCCGATTGTTGAAGATCGTTTTTCTTATTGTACTAACAAATCTGTTCGTTAAGTATAACCCTTCACAATTACTTGATATTATATAGGTGAATAGAAAGATAAATTGAATTTAGTTTAGTAGTTGTAAAAATAGATTATTTATATTATTCCCTTAGAATTTTTCAAAAAGGAGAGTTTATGAAAAAGATTATTGTTTTTGTATTATCGATATTTATATTATTCTCAGGATTCTCAACACAAAGTTATGCGTTGTCAGATTCGAAATCTGCGGCAATACAAGCGTTGCTAGAAGATGCCACTCGTATATCTGGTGTGCCGGGAATGTCAATCTCAATACTTGCTGATGATGAAGTGTTCTACTTTTCTTCAGGGTATGCTGACCGTGTAAAGGGGTTGTCTGCAAGTGAAAATACACTCTATGAGTTAGCCTCGGTCAGTAAAGCTTTTACCGGTATGGGTATTATGCTGTTAGAAGAGCAAGGGCTGCTCTCAATGACTGACCCTGTCCAAAAATATTTACCTTGGTTTACGTTAAAGTATCAAGGAAAACCTGTTGATACGCAAAGCCTTACATTAAATAACTTTCTTCACCATACCAGTGGTCTAACAAATATTAGGCATAAGGTTCAAAATATCCCACAAGGCAATACACCGGATATGTTGCAAAAGACTGTGGAAATGCTCGTAGATACTGAATTGGCATTCCCTCCCGGTGAACAGTATAACTATGGAACCGTTAATTATGACGTGTTGGGTTTGGTTATTGAGATTGTATCGCGACAAAGTTATGAAGACTTTATGAGGGAACAGGTATTTCAGCCTTTAGGTCTACACCATACGTATGTTTATAAAGAAGATGCTGAAGCTACTGGACAGTTGGCACAGGGCTATCGTTCTTCCTTTTTTATGACAACTCCATTTAAAGCTCCGGATTATGCTGGGAATAAGCCCGCAGGCTACATCATTTCTAATACAAAAGATATGGCGCGTTGGATGGGCATACAGATGGGTATTGTGCAGGACATACCCGAAATATTTTACACGGTTATCGAAAAATCACATAAGGGTGATATGTCTGTTTCGGCTGTCAACGATATGTATTATGCGGCAGGCTGGTCGGTAAACGCTGACCAAACGATTATAGAACACACTGGCGGCAATCCAAATTTCAGAACCGAAGTAGCCATACTGCTAAATGAACGAATAGGCGTCTGTTTGCTGAGCAACGGCGCAAATACCAATATAAACTTGGTCCTAAAAGTGAAAGATATATTAGACGGCAATCTAACTCAGTCATATGAAATAAGCGGCACACAGCTTTTGGATATCGTTTTGTCGTCTATCACTATTATTCTTTGCTTATTGGCCGTTCTGCTATTTCTCTTAGGATTACGCAGAAGGAAAACAAATGAGCGCCGGCCAATGACAAAAAAGAGAATAATTGTAACAGTTATTTTCCTGATCGCTACGATTTCCCTTGGTATACTGTGCTGTGCTATCGATTGGTCCACGATACTTATTTGGCAAACATACAGTGTTCTTACAGCTATGATTTCGTCAGCATTATTAACAGCAAGCATTACATGGTTTGTATACACTCACCGATAAAATACCTCGCTCCCAAGATAAACATAATATTAAGTAACTAAATTTCAATTTATCGGTATGCTTAATTTGAAAAACATAAGACACTTCGGTGTCTATTTTAAAATCATCGGCATTTTTCCCAGTCAAACTCAAAGACACATTCCTTATTAAAGAAATGCGCCCGATAGTTAAATAAATAGTTTTACTATTCTTTTATGACTTTATTGTAAACTTAACAACTTTATTGTTACAAAAACATTCAACTCTCCAAATTTCTATAATGAAACTAACTAAGTTTGATATCAAGAAAAAACACCTAGATGTGAATTGATAAAATGCATTACGCTTTTTTTTAACCTAATATTTTATTTGTCTAATATTATATAATTTGTTTTTATTTCAAATTCAGAAACCGCTTTAATTCACTAAAGAATTATAGCATTATATCTATTTAATTTTTATTATTTCGCTTAATTTGAATATGCCTACCTTTATTTCATCGAGTGAAGCATACCCATAAGAGATTCTTATAAACTGTCCAGTCTTTTCTGCATAAATACTACCAGGATTTAGAAGAATATTATTGGAAAATGCTTTTTCAAATAGCCTTTTTACTTTGAATTCAGGTTTTATTTTTACCCATATGAACAAACCACCTTTTGGGATGTCCCACGTAGCATAAGGACTCAAATATTTATCCAGTGCATCTAAAGCAACTTTTCTACGAACCCTAAGTTGTTCTCTTACTTTATCAAGATGACTATCATAGAAATTACTAGATAACCACTCTGCGGCAACGAGCTGGGAAAGAGTACTTGATCCATAATCGGATTGCATTTTTAAATCCGCTAATCGATTAATAACTGACTCCGAGCCAACTATCCAGCCAATTCGTAATCCTGGACTAAGGGTTTTTGATAAACTCCCAACATATAATACATTTCCATAAAGGTCCATTGCTTTTAGTGGTTTAGGTGGTGGGTTATCAATCCATAAATCGTGGTACACATCATCTTCTATAACTGGCAGCTGCTCTCTTTCACAATAGGCAATTAATTTCTCTCGTCTCTTTTCTTGCATTAATGCGCCTGTAGGATTATGAAAGGTTGGAATCGTATATAAAATATTTTTTCCTTTTTCCTTTGTCAAATAAATTGAATCGATGATTAGCCCCTCCTTGTCCATCGCTAACCCTTGCAACTCCATCCCCGCAGACTCAAAAACAGTCAACGAGTAAAGATAGGACGGCATCTCTAGCAATACCGTAGAACCTCTTTTTAGTAATCCAATTGAAATTAAATGTAAAGCTTGGAGCGCACCTGAAACTACGAGAATGGACGAAGGTGATGCTTCGATACCCCTTACCTTTAAATAGTCACTAATGGCTTGGCGTAATTTTAAATTACCTTTCGGCTCTTCATAGCCAAACGAGGTCAATTGATTTGATATTTTTTGAACGATGAATTTCATCTCTTCTAAAGGGAACATTTCTGGTGATAGCTCCCCCTTACTCAATTGAATGAGATTCGTATCCGATTCAGCCTGATTAATTTCCTGCACCATAGATACACTGGGTTTATGAATGCCTAAAGTGACGTTTTCATTCCAGTTAGTCGAGTATTTTGCCCCCATCAAAGTCCAAGTATTATTGGTGACGACTGTTTCCTTCCCAGCTTTACCTTCTAGTAGCCCTTCTGCCATCAGCTCCTCTAACGCCGTTATGACTGTACTACGATTAACCTCAAACTGTTTTGCCAAATTACGTTGACTTGGTATGGGACTTCCAATCGCCCACTCCCCTTTAGCAATTTTTTCTTTTATAAAATCAATAATCAATTGATATTTTGGTTTTTTCATTAGTAATTCCTCTTCTGACTGGTTGGTTTTTTTCATTTTAACCGGTTGGAGAAGTTTTAGCAAAAACCTATTAATATTGAAATTATAAATTTAATTGGTTGGATAAGAGGTGTATTCATGTTTAAAACACTTGATTTTAAGATTATTTCTGCTCATTTCATAACAATCATTTTATGGGCATCAGCTTTTCCAGGAATACGAGTTGCATTGTCAGCCTATTCGCCTGAACATATTTCATTATTGCGGTTATTAGTAGGCTCATTTGTCTTAATCATCATAGCAATTATTACAAAAACCCCTTTGCCTGAGTTAAAAGATATCCCTATTATTTTATTACTTGGCTTTTCAGGTTTCACCGTGTATCAAGTAGCCCTAAATTATGGAGAGCAAACGATTAGTGCTGGGATTGCGAGTTTACTTGTTTCAACAACTCCGATATTCACTGCTCTGTTAGCTGTATTCTTTTATCGTGAGAAGCTTGGATTATGGGGATGGCTTGGTTCACTTATTGGTCTTTGTGGTGTAGCATTTATTTCTGTTGGAGATTCAAATGAAAGTTTTTCACTTAATTCTGGGGTTATGATCGTTTTAATAGCATCCCTTTCAGAAAGTATTTATTTTGTTTTTCAACATCGATATCTAAAAAAGTATGGGGCTTTTCCCTTTACGATGTACGCAATTTGGTCAGGTACATTTTTTATGCTACTTTTCTCACCTGGTCTAAGTGAAGCAATTATGGATGCCCCGTTAAATACAACATTAGTCATTTTGTATCTTGGAATCTTTCCAACAATCATTCCTTATTTTACTCTAGCTTATGTTACCTCACGAACTGGAGCAGCTGAAGCAACAAGTACACTTTATTTAACTTCTGTTTTTGCATTTCTTATCGCATGGATCTGGCTTGGTGAAGTTCCACAATTTTCTGCAATAACTGGGGGCTTAATTACTTTATTAGGTGTATTTATTGCAAACATAAAAAAAGAAGAAATGATTAAAGAAAATAATTCTCAAAGTTTAAACTAGTGATCAATAATTAAATTGTTTTGGTTCACTTTAGATTGATGACAACAAGTATGAGAGCAGTAGCACTTTATACATGTTGTCATTTTTAATTCTTCGATTGATAAAAAAACTTTATCAGTAAATAAAAAGACTCCATTTTGAAAAAAGATTGATCAAAATGGAGTGAATCTTTATTTTGCTCTATATTTCAACAATAATATCCAATGAAAATGTTAATCAATAATCTGGCCCTTTACAAGAAAGACGCTTTCCTTTTTCGAGAAAAGCGCCCGTTTGTTGAAGATACAAAATTTTAACGAAACAATAGAAATTTCATTATTTAGTATGTATTTATTTTATCTCTATTGGTACTTTGTTCAATCATATCTGAAATAAAAGTATAAATATTCGGAGGATATTCAGCAATACGATGAACTACATATAAATACCATTCACTACCATATGTTACATAAACTTTAGTCTGAATATTATCCTCCTTTAAAGATCTTAATAGGTCAGGTCGAACCCCATCTAACATCTCTACTTCAACATTCGAATTATAAAGAAATCCTTTTTCTTTTAGGTCCATCAATATATTTTCATCATGTGTAGCAACAGATAATGGATGATTACTATCTATACACATAGATACAAATTCTATATACCGTTTATTTAACTCTTCGGTTCTTGGAATATATATACCTTCAGACTCTTGATAAGCCCCCTTTACTAAACGTATTCTACCTGAGGTTTTCAATAGTCCATTTAGGTCAATAGAAGAACGCTTCAAATGAACTTGTAATGTTATCCCAACATTTGAGAATGATTTTGATATTCTTTTATATAATGATAAAATTTTATCCGTTTTTTGTGATTCTTCCATACTTATCATTAGTTGAATATTATGCTGTTGTGCTTCTTTTGCTAATTCTTCTAAATTGGTAAATGCTACTTCATCAGAAATCATCATTCCGATATGAGAAAGATCAAATGATACGGTAGCCTTCATTTGATTATACCCAAGATCTTTTATTAATTCTTTGAATTCATTTTTGGCAAGCATACATTCTTCTAGGGATGTTGTATTTTCGCCAATAAATTCTAATGAAACCCGATACCCTTTGTTATATAGATTTATAACACGCTCTATCCCTTCCGTACGTGTTTCTCCAGCCACAAATCGGTTAGCACCTTTAATAAAAATCGGAAAAAGTTCTTTTGAATTTTGAAAATAGGCTTTTAGTTCTTGATCTCTAGCAATCGATTTGAGAGCTTTGGAAAAACGTCTTTCTTCATTAAGCATAAAATAATCACATCCTAATTTTTATCTTATTTGGGTTTACGTTTTACGACGATGACTTTTTATACGCGAAAATCAAATTCCTACATTAAAGTTGAATCTCAAATGAAAACGGTAATTACTGTGGGGAATTTATTAAAGTAGATCATTTTTCATCCTGAATAAAAATATCCCTATATTGTCCGGGTGTTAATCCAATAAACCCCATAAAGAAATTACTAAAATGACTTTGATCTACAAAACCCGTCTCTATTGCTGCATCAAGTGGTTTTACACCATGTTCCAATCGTTTCTTTGCTTCATTAATACGCACCGTTTGTAAGTAACGATACGGGGTAATCCCCCGAATTTGGGTAAATGAGCGTAACAAAGAATATTTGTTCATATTAGCTATCTTTGCTAAATCATCTAAAGCAATATGTTCTGCATAATGTACTTCTAGGTAGTGACAAACATTTTCAATTTCTTGTTTAATAGCTCTTGGTTCTGTATCTTCGATGGCTTCGCTATATTCCTCAATAAGTTGTTGAATAAGAAAATAGAAAGTTTCTTCTTTCTCAAAATCTGTTATTTCATCCATAATCATCTGGTGAAGATTATGCAACAATTGTGCTTTTTCACTACGACAGGCAACAGGAGAAGCAAAGGAAGGAAGATAATCTTGCCCTGTAATCTCTTTTGTAACTTTTCGCATGATTTCAGGCTTGATATTCAAGCAGCGATAGTCTAATTTTTCGTTGTCAATTGATTCACAGGCATGATTATCCAGTGGGTTAAAAAATATAATATCACCGGTACCTATTACATATTCTTCGTTCTTACAAGACAATCGTCTTTGTCCACTCTCTATAAACCCAATCACATAATATTCATGGAAGTGGTTCGGAAACTTTTGCATGATACCTTCAAAACGATAAGCTTCTATTTGTAAATCATAATCAAAACGTACAGTTCTTTCTTCTTGTCCCATATGAACACCCCCTTTTGATTTCTGATAGTTAATGTAACACATATGGTTAAGGTACTCTTGTAAGATATTGACTAAAAAATGGCAAGGCAGATTAAAAAAACTGCCACACTATTCTTTTTATTCATATTTAAGGTTTTCCTTTACACCACCTTTCTTCATTGGAAGAACTAAAAAAATTATTTCTTTCAAGACAAAAAAGTTACCTTAATCCATAAAATTGCCCTTTCCATCGATAATGGAAGACTGTTCAATACTTTGAAGGGCCACCTAGCTACTTACAAGAGATATTGCAGAAGAGCTTCTTAGAAAGTTTAAGAGAAATTATCCTCTCATTCGTCTTTCAGGTGAATTTTTTTGATTTTTATTGACAAAAAATAAAAAACAACATATAGTTTTAAAAAAACCATTTTAATAAAACTAATAAAAGGAGGTTGATCATGGATGTATGAACTTCTTGTTCTTTCGTTATTAATGAAATTTCCATTACATGCTTATCTTATCTCAAAAATATCTAATGACACCATTGGCCCATGGGAACAAGTGAGCAGAGGAACGCTTTCAACATTGTTAAATAAATTAGAAAAAGCTGGTCTAATTCAAGAGGCTGATCCAGCCACCGTCCCTTTTCCGACCGAACGACCATCTCGTACTTTCGAAATAACTAATAAGGGGAAAGATCGTTTTTTTGAGTTGATGATGGATACCAAAAAAAACGTTGGGAATTACCAAAAAATTTTCCACATAAAGGCGATTTATCTAGAGTTCTTAAGCGAAGAAGATCAGATCTATTTGGTTAATCACTATATAAAATATTGCCAAACAGCAATTGAGCATATCAAGTCGCAGCAATTAGAATTTGACGAAAATCCAGAGCAAGTGAAGTCCATACAAGGTACCTCATTTTATTCGGCCATCAAGAGTTTGATGCGTCTAAATACAGAGCAGTGGAGTCTGGAAAAGCAATGGGCAACTCATCTTAAGGAACAAATTATGATGAGCATAAAAAACGAAAAAAGAAAGGATTATTAAAATGACACAAGAATGGAAAAAAGATAAAGAAGATATAAACATTTTGTTTAATGAATTGTTTTCTGCATGGAGTCATGGGGATGGAAGAGCTTTTGCGAATTGCTTTACAGAAGATGTAGACTATATCACTTTTTTCGGTCAGCATTTAAAAGGCAGGGAAGAAGTGGAGAATTCACATCAAGATTTATTTAATGGTGTTTTAAAAGGTTCGCAAATGCAAGGACGGATTACGAGCATTCGTTTCCTCAATGCTGACCTAGCTATAGTTCACTGTATAGGAAATACGAAAATGCCAAGCCAAAAAAATTATTCGGAGAAAAGAGCTTCCATTAATACGAATGTATTAGTTAAACAAAATGGGGAATGGAAGATTACTTCCTTTCACAATTGTCGGATCAAAGAACCAAACTTTTTAATCAAATGGTTTATGAAAAAAGGTAAAAAGGTACAATGATTTTCATGGTTACCTTATTTTATCATCACAATAATCTCGCTCCCTTCTCTAATTTACGATTAAATTAGGAATTCAAGAAATAAAAGTAAATATCCTTTTTTAATCAACCTTCCCTTTTAATTAAAAAAGGATATTTAAACAACTTTATTATTTTTAAAGGACTATATTGTTACTTAATACTTTAACTATAGAAGACGCATTCCTTACTATAATCTGCACCCAAAATTTAGATTTGTGTCTATCATTTGTGGTGCAGATTAATTTCGGAAAAGCGCCCGATAATTGAAGGAATGTTTTTCAAGTTTTAGGGTAAACGCTTTTTTTCATATAAATTTTATTGTGTTTCTAGCCTTTATAGCTAATTTTTCCTGTCTCCAATAATTCTTTAAGCCCCATAAACATTAAATTCCAGCCATGTTCGGTACTGTCATGCCATTCGACAAGGGCTTTTTCTATATCAGATTCTGACCAATTCTTTTCATGAGGAACATGAATAACTTGTTTGAATGTCATCTCACAGCCTTGTTTAAGTTCTTTTAGCTCAACTATAATCGTATCTTCTAATTCGCTGAATTGTGGCATTTTAAAAGTGAACACGATTTTTTTCGGAGGATCAATTTCAAGGTACTCCCCAATCGCACGGTAATCCTTCCCTTCCCGATGGTCAACAATTTCCCAAGTACCACCAACTTGCGGATTATTTTGTGTTATCTTATTCGTCCCTTCCAATGTAAAAAACCATTTTCTCATCATTTCTGGGTTCAACCATGCATTAAAAACTCTTTCAGTCGATACATCAAAAATTCTTATCATTATTAAAGTGGTTGTGGAAACGTCACTCATACATTCACTCCTTTATGTAAATTAATGTACTTTATTTTTTGCTTTGAATAATTCACTTTCCAAAAGATTGAAACGATTGTTCCAGGACTTTTCATAAAACATTCCGTTGCTTGGGATAATGATTCCTTGTTTAACCGACATAAATGAATTCTTCCATTTACACTCCTTTCAACAAGTTTTGCCCGCTCCAGAACTTTTATATGTTTTGAAATACTAGTCAAAGACATATCAAAGGGCTCTGCTAATTCAGAAATAGTCCTTTCTTTTTTGCGCCAACATACGAACTATTTCACTTCTTGTTGAATCAGCTAAAGCATGAAAAGTTACATTTAAGTTATCTTTATTATGGTTAACCATGTGGTTAAATATAACAACCTTTTAATTTACATTCAACCATGTAGTTAAATATTAAACATTCTAATCTTTCTTTTTCTACATTCTGTCCTCTTACAAAAAAACATATCAATATGGAATCTTCCACAATCTGGACACTTCCATAAATAAGGACGCTTTCCTTAATTTCAGAAAAGCGTCCGATTGTTGAAGATTGTTATTTAACTAAAGCCCCCGTTACTTTGGATGTCCGTTAAAAGTAATCTGGAATATCAAGTGATATGGAGTCGATCTTATTTTCTTTTGAGTAATACATACAAACACTGTCGTTATATTTTTGACTATCATTAGGTAGTACAATAAAACCTAATCCTTTGTAAAATTCTATCCCAATATCACTATAAAGGAAAAAGTTGTTACAGTTTTCTTCCTGCTCTAGTTTATTTATCGTTTCTTTGACCAATAAAGAAGCATATCCTTTTTTTCTTAAATTTAAAGGAGTAGCGATTGAACCAAGCCCTTTTACAATTTGGTCTTCTGAAAGATTTAGTTCATATACGATGAGAGAGCTTAATAGTTGCTTTGTATCTGTTGCTTCAAGAACGTACCACTTTCCCTTTTTATACTTATTGGAAGCCTGGCACATAGTTATATATTTTTCATATGGCAGATTATCTCCCCAAACATCATAGCCCATCCTATAAATTTCTATCATATCCTCTTTTGTTGCTTCCCTAATTTTTTTCAAAGTACCTCTCCTTCTGTTTTATGCGGTTATACATTCTTTTCGACATTAAGATTATCAAAACCTCTATTCTTCTAAAGCTAAACTGCCCCATTATCTTAACTACATTTTTTCAAAAACTCACATAAAAATTAATACAAAATACCATTTTAAATTTAGAAGTGTAATTCAATTAATTGGCCCTTTAATGAAAATGAGCGCCGATTCTTATTACAGAATCGCGCCCGATTGTTGAAGATCGATATTCTAATTCCTTGTTGAACTAAAGCCCCTTTAATTTAAGGATCTTTAAAAACTCCTTTAATTTTCAGTGCTGTATCTATTTTTTAAGAACTTCACTGTTAGTACTTCTCGATCTTTATTATCATTTTTATTTTTTCTTCGCTAGTTGTTTCTGTTTCAGAAACATTTTCAATAGAATCTTCAACTATTTGTTGAATCGATGTACCCTCAATATTTGCATCCTTCGGGAAACCTACTGAAACTGCAAATTCATCAGCACCACCACTTAACATTATTGCGAGTGAATCACTATCAAGTTCCGTTTGCTCTGTAATAGATAATATTATTTCATTTTGTAAATCAGCAAATAATTTATCCAGAGAAACTACTACTTCCTGCTCGCTTTCTAATATCTCGGTTGTACTACATCCAACTAACAAGATTGAACAAAATAAGATTCCTGAAATTATAGTTTTTTTCATCGTTTTTAAATTCACCTTTCATAAATATATCGCACATTTCACTACAGTTTAGTATTGGTTTATTGTTGCTCCTAATGTAGCGCTGCGAATCATAGATTCTTCACTAAATTTTATTAAATCACTTGGTTTCCCTGTAACTATCACTCCTATAATTTTCAGGTTCTGAGGTTCTAGTTTTATTTCGCCCTGATTAGTTATGTTAGTAATAATTCGCTCCGCATCTTCTTGGTAATCACCACCATCTTCCTTTACCTTCTCTAAAGTTGATATAAAATTTGAGGCAGAATAGGCTTCTGCCATCCGGTTATATGAAAAGCCATATGCATGAAAACCATCGATAGTAGCGTCTCGGAAACTCTCAACTTTGTTTAATTTATTTTCATTTTCTATTTGATCTTTACTAAACGTATCTACCCAATACCATGCTAATTGTTCTTTAAATACCTCATTTACTTCCTCAATGGAATATCCATCATCAAATGAAAAAGCCATTTCTACCACCATGTTATCATCAATCACCTTAAGTAACTTTCGATCATCAAATAGTTGCTTATATTTTACTTGTGGATGAAAAAATTCAACGACTCTTTCCCCTTCATAGTACATTGGAATTCGCTCATCATCTGAGAAACCGAACCCAGAAGGACCGGTTGTTGAAATAGGGCGAGATGTTCCCAAAATAGTAAAAACTTTTTCCTGTTCGCCCCATGGAATTGGTATTCCGGCCACCACTTTTACTAACGTCGTTTTTGCTGTTGCAGAAGTTAGAGAATAATTAAATGAAGTACCTCGCTCTTCAATGTTGGCACCCATTACTCCGTTCCAAGTCGAATCTAAGCTCGTCTCTTTTTCCATCTTTGTGGTCATTACTCTATTGCCAATAAAATAAAGCCCAAATAATACGACGAGACTTATAACAAATGAAATGAGCACTATTTTTACAATAGAACGTTTTCTCGCTTTTTTTACCAAGTTCTCAAATTCAAAATCCTTAGCGAAAAACTCATTTTCCTTGTTCATTTTCATACCTCCTATATTGTTCTATAAATTCTTTTCTTGCCCTATAGAGAACAGTCTTAACAGATCCTTCTTTCATGTTATACAATTCTGCTATCTCTTTTAATTTTAGTCCTGTGCTATATTTCAGAAGAAGTAACTGCCTGTATTTTGGATTTAATTTATTTAAAATTTCATGTATATCTCTTTCTAGTTCAATTTGTATGAGGATTTTTTCAGGTGTTTCTTCCTCAAATATTTCCTGTACATTGAATTTCAATAATATATCTCTTCGTCTAGTTTTCTTGCGGGACAAATCATAATATTGATTTACCGCTACTCTAAATAGCCAACTTTGGATATTAACAATCTCAATTGAGTCTATGTATTGTAAAAACTTATACGCGGTATCTTGGATAATATCTTCTGCATCTTCTTTTGAAGCACCCATTTTTATTAGGTAAGAGTAAACAAATCTTAGTATCTCATTTAATTTTTTCCCCATCATGGAATCATTCATTTCAAACCTCCCACCTTTAAAACGGTTAAACACTAAAAAGGTTAACAAAAAAATTACAAATTTGGATTAATTATTTCCCTTGAACATCCACTTTTAAATCCAGAAATAAAAAAGATATTGGTAAGAAAGTTTTCGCTTCTAGCCAACCATTACAAAATATATAAATTAGTAAATATATTGACTACATTTAATCTACCTTAGACAGCTAGCTGTTATTTGTAATTAGTTCAAACCTTTATTTAACCATTATTTATGACGGTTAACCCCCTTAATCCTAAATTTAAAATGCACAGCGAACTTGCCATTAGGTACGTTCGTTCTAACATGCATTTCCCCTCCCTTCTCAACTCAAATGTGGGTGATGATTTCCCCTTCCATAACCTCAACAAGATTTTTTATAAAATGCCAAATTCGAAGAGTATTAAAAAAATAAAAACCCAACTGAATATCAAGGCAGTTGAGTTTAGAAATTACTTTTTAATTCATTAAAGTCGATGGTGCTTCATAATTTTTTTATTTAGGTAGAAAGAACATCTGATAAAAATAAATGCGAGTATAACGAATAATCCACCAATCCAGCTTAAATTTTCTATATTAGTATATTGAATAATGATTCCTCCTAATACAGAGCCCAGCATCATTCCCACATTCATTAAGGCGGTATTAAAACTGAGAACTGTTTCAGAGGATTGTGGTTTTAGTGAAATCAGATAAAACTGCTTTGCTGGTGTCGTTGTCCAAGTTGCTATTCCCCAAAAAGCTAGTGTGACAAATACACCCACTGCCCTATACTGTGTAAATGTTAGTACAAATAAAGAGATGATATGAACACATAAACTTAATGATATTGTTCGATTAGGTCCCCATCTGTCTACCGCATATCCTCCAAAGCGTGAACCAATAAAAGCAAAAGTGCCTAAAATAAATAAAGCGATACTTGTCATTTCAATAGAAAAGCCAGCAGTATGACTTAATAATGGAGCAATGTAGGCAAACACCATAGTATATCCTAATATCCAAAAGATCGTTGTCATTAAACCTGTAACGACTCGTTTATCTTTAATAATTTGCACCTGTTGTTTAAATGGCAACGGTTGGTTCCCTTCTATATATGGTAATAATTTGTATAGTCCTATCAATAAAAAAACTGTGCCAAACGCAATGATTAAGAAAATATAGTGCCAATCAAAATGTCCAGCTAAAAATGTGCCGATAGGCACTCCAAGTACTAATGAAACAGTGAAACCAGTAATGACTGTTGCCATAGCACTACCTCTTTTTTCTGGAACTGCAATTTGCGCAGCATAATTGGTGGCAACAACAATGTATAACCCTCCACTCATCGCCATAATGACTCTGGATAACATAAGAAAGACAAAATTATAGCTAAAAAATGCAACTAGATTTCCAAGAATAAATATAGAGATAGCATATAAAAGCACTTTTTTACGGTCCAATTTAGACGTTAGTATAACCAAAATCAAAGCTCCAATGGCATAAGATAAAGAATAAATCGTAATCAACTGGCCAGCTATTGAAATTGAAACATCTAATTCAAAAGAAATCAGTTCTAAAATTCCAGAAACAACAAACTCTGCTGTTCCTGTTACAAAAGCTCCTAAAGCTAAAAGTATGATGATTAGTTGATTTATATTATTTTTCAATTTGTACATCTCCTTATATTTGAACTGCTGTTTTTATTTTAAGTCCCATGTTAATATAAGTAAAATTGATGTTTTTAATAAAGGAGATGAGTAATTACTCATGACTATTGTGCGCTACGAAATCATTGCAAAAGTAGTCGAGCTAGGAAGCTTTACAGAAACTGCTGAAATATTAAATATGACTCAATCAGCCGTGAGTCATGCAGTTGCAAGTTTAGAATCTGAATGGGGAGTTACTTTATTAATTCGAGATCGAAAAAAGGGAATAACACTTACAGAAATAGGGCAAAAAATTCTGCCGAATATTAGAGAAATATTGAAAAGAGTGGAAGTCATTAATCAAGAAATTGCACTTATGACAAGCTTGGAAACAGGTATTATTCGTATCGGCACTTTTGCGAGTGCTTCTTCTTGCTTATTGCCTAAATTACTTGTGAAATTCCGGAAAAAACATCCTAAAATAGAATTTAAATTTTACGAAGGAACCTATGAGGAAATTACAGAATGGTTGGGTTCAGGCATTATTGATATTGGATTTGTAGTAAAAGGAAAATCAAATCCAAATTTCGATTTAGTTCCTTTGATTAAAGACAAGATGGTAGTCGCTTATCACCCTGATCATCAATTCCATTTTAAAGAAACAGTAGAAATGAATGATTTAATGGATGAATCCTTTATTATGCCAACAGGGATGTACCAATCACATGTTGAGGAATTATTTGCAGAAGCGCAAATTAAACCATCTATTCTTTTTGAAGTACACGACTGTACAACCATCGCTAATATGGTACAAGAAGGACTTGGCATTACGATAGGTCCAGAATTATATTTAAAGACACAGCAAAACATAAAAATCAGCAAACTAAATATTGAAAACAGCCGTGAAGTAGCACTTGCCTGTCATTCTATTGCAAATGCTTCTCCTGCAGTTAAGGAATTTCTCCATGTGGCAAAAAGTGTTTTTAAGTGAACATTTGCAGCGATTACGTTTCAAAATAGAGCTTCCTTTATTCATGTAACTCATGATAAAAGGGAAGAAAAAAGGGATTTGTATAGCCTTTTAGATTTTTTAAAAACACCTAACAAGTGTAATGGAACGTCCCCAATCGTTGTTTTGGAGCCTTTCGTTAAAAAATGTTTTTAATAATAGGGCCCTTTTCATGAAGAAAGACACTTTCCTTATTTTGATCTGCACCCCAAATGTTAGACAAGACTTTAACATTTGGGGTGCAGATCAATTTCAGAAAAGCGCCCGATTGTTGAAGATACTAAATTATAAACCTTCATTTGAGGAAGTAAAATTGAATGAATAGGTTTAATTCTTTGCATGTTCCGTTTAAAGACGAATAGAGCCATATTGATGTCGTCCTTCAAAAAGAAACGCAATTATACTTTCATAATAAGGTATAAATTTTTTTAGTTCGATTAGCTTTAAAATTTCCTCTTTAGAAGCCCACTTCACTGCTTGTACCTCTTCTGTTTGTAACGTCAATTCATTCAAATTAAAATCATAATCAATGAGATAATAATCATCAAATCCACGTTCAAAATTAATAGTAAATTGTGGACGCATTTTTTCAAAGTTATAATGTATCCCTAACTCTTCTAATAACTCTCTTGAAGCAGCTTGCTGACTTGTGTCGCCTGCAATAGCACTACCACCACAAGTAATATCCCAAAGATTCGACCATCCTTTCTTAAAAGGCTGACGCTGCTGAATAAGCATTTCTCCCTTTGAATTAAATATACAAACGTGTACTACTAAATGAAACTCGTCTGATGCCATGTCATCTCCACGAGTTATTTGTTTCGCTATTTTATTGCGATGTTTATCATATAAATCCCACTTTTCCATTGTTAAACTCCTTATGGATTTTTATTTTAGCTAGCCTTTTATTATACCGTAAAACAAGTTGGCAAAAGTGAATTTTAAGAAAATTTCAACTTTAATTTGTATATTTGTTTGACTAAATTGTTCCCAAGGTCTCATTTGGTAACATCCATTAAAAGATTGTTTTTGAACAATTTGGCCCTATTCATGAAGAAAGACCCTCTCCTTATTCAAGGAAAGCGCCCTTTAATTGAATAAAAAATATTTACAACTCATTTCTTTATGTAATTTACAACGTCATTAATATAACTATCGATAGGTTCGCCAGTATTTACAACCAAGCACTGATAATCAGCGGGTCTTTTACTATTGACTAATGTATATTTAAAATTCTCTTCGGAAGTTACCTCACTTATTTGACTTATCATTCTTTCTCGATTTTTCAATCTAAAATTAATCTCTTGAAAATCATCAAGGTAGCACTCAATATATTTGTACTTCACATTATATTTTTTAGACATAGCAATTCCTCGATCTACCATTTCTTGATAAAGGCAAGGGCTATCAAATACTACATTTTGTCCTTGTGATAAGTAAAATTCAATTAAAGACCAATCAATATTATATGAAATCTTACCAGTTAATTTTGAATCGATTTGAATTTCTTCTGTTGACTGTAATAAAGCAGATTTTACAATATCGTGGTCTATTATGACTGCTCCTGTACGCTCAGCAATTTGACGAGAAAGTGTAGACTTTCCAGACCCAGGAAAGCCAGACATTTGAACAAAAAACATGTTAATCCCTCACTTCTTCTACTATAAATAAAGTATCTATGGCAATAACGAAAAACTCTTATTAAATAACCAAGTTGTTCTCAAGAACTACCCCTAAATTTTAACATAAATATACAATTCTCTTTAGAGGCAGTTATTCAACTAAATGGCCCTTTTCATGAAAAAGGACACTCTCCTATTCAAGGAAAGCGCCCGATTGTGGAAGATTATAACCATAATTCGTGTTAAACTAAAGCAGCCCGTTAGTTGAAGAACTAATTTTACGCATAACTCCCTTATAATTGTTGTATGGTACTATATTATTCCGCATGTTCTTTCATTAATTTATCAAGTGCTTTACCATAAGCATCTTTGTTTTCCTTACTTAACTCATAAAGTGCGTTTTTCCAATTATCTCCATCCACACCTGATAAATGTGGAGTACTTTTTAGTACAACTTCTTGCATATTCGGCTTATCCTCTTTACTAGCGTCTTTAATAAGCTTTATTGCTTTTCTTGCATCTGTTACCCCTACTTGTATGTCTTTGTGAATGTCTTTGTATTTATCAGGAACTTTTACATATTCCATATTGTCTAAAATCTTATCCATCTTGTTTGCTGTTTTTAAAATATCTTTTTCTTTTTCTTTGTCTTCCATAGCTTTCATCGAGTTTACTATGAATAAATCCTTCATGTATTGAAACTCTACTAATTGTTCACAAATATAATAGGGATACTGTTTCTCTGATATTACTGTTTTCATTGTTGATTTGCTTAACTGCTCAGTCTTAGGAGTAGACTCTTTATTTTCTACCGCACAACCTACTAATAATAGAATAGGTATTGCTAATGATACGAGTTTCGTTGCTTTCATTATATATCCTCCTTTTAGAAAGTATTGTAATTCTACATGAGTGTCTTAATTGAATGAAAGTTTTTTAAAAGTATTTACTGTATAA
>NZ_DAMDAY010000070.1:0-22913 GCF_032093475.1 Lysinibacillus sp.
TAGAAGATGAGCAGCTGCAGCATGTACTAGAAAACAATCCATTTAATATGGTACGGGAAAGATGATTTTCTACCATCAGTAGCGAATATATAAGAGAATACGAAATGAAATGGGGTGTTTATGATATCAATTGTAAAAGATCATCTTGATGAAACGCGAACGGCACTGCTTCAGACGATTCACACTTTAGATGATACGCTCTTTAATGTTAAACCGGATGCACAGAGCTGGAGTGTAGCACAAATTTGTCATCATCTTGTTTTAGTGGAGGAAGCAACGAAAAAAGCCATAGCATGGGGAGTAAAAGCACAAGAGCAAACATCGCCCGCACGAAAAGATGTACTGCTTATTTTGGATAGGTCAAGGAAATTTCAAGCACCAACTATCGTTGAACCTACGGAACAGCCTTTTACGATGGAAGCCATGTTGGATTTACTAGCGACAACAAGGAAGAATTTCCTAGCCTTTTTACAAACAATCGAAGAACCCGAACGATTAGCAAAGCATGCGGTGAAGCATCCTGCATTAGGAGAATTGCCACTGGATCAGTGGATTGAAATGGTCTATTTGCACGAACAGCGTCATATCGAGCAAATACAAGAAACAGTTAGAGCAATATGAAATGATTAAAGGAATTGGGGCACTCAACGTAGAGCTCGAATTCCTTTTCTTGTAATGAAATTTTTCTGTTATAAACTCTTGACGTGCTACATAATCTGTTATATATTAAATAAAAATAAAAACAACTGTTATAAAACAGTTTGAATTCAAGGAGGAATTTTAGATGTCAAAGTATCGTGATGGCTATGATTTTTATTGTGAAATGTGTGAACGTTATGGGTTAGAACCAATTTCTTTCCGCTATTATGTCTTGCAATTATCCCAGCAACAACTTTCTGCCTATAATATGCAGGCAAAACAATTAGGAATTTAAAAGGACGTGGTTATGACGGAAGCCGACGTGAATATTTTATGAAAAGCCCAGCCATACTAAACAAAATGGACTGGGCTTTCGTCATTCACAAGAAATTTCAGATCATTCATTGACAAGTTAATAACACTGTTATATATTTTTGATAAAATAATATTTCTGTTATATAACAAAATATTAGTTATGAATAAATCAAGTATAGTCGCAAGAGTGAAAGGAAGTTAGAAGGATGACAGATTATCGAGAAGGGTATGAGTTTTATCGACAAGTATGTGAGGAGCATGGCTTAGAACCGATAAATTTTCACTATTATATGTTGAATTTATCCCAAGAGCAGTTAGATGCATACAATCAACATGCGAAAACTTCAGGAGGATCAATTGAATATGAGATCTCTTAGCGTGTAAAATACCTTACTGCCTACGGAGGACGGTAAGGTATTTTTGCATATTTACATAGTTATGTGCATTTTAAAGATAAATAGCCTAAAGTTAGTGCTTTTAATAGTACTAAAGTATTTAAAAACGCCATGATTAGACGATTTTCGGGAAAAATTAATCACTAATTTTTGTCTATTCTATTAAAAACTATCAAATGGAGCTTTGATTGTTTTTGATATTTGGGTTGAATTAACTGCTTTTCTAGGACTATAATATAATTACATAAATAAGGGCGATATACCACAACTTTATACCTCGCTGTAAGATAAAGCAAAAGTACCAAACCCTTCATATTTTAATGAATGGAGAATGAGAATGATGAATATCACGCCTAGTAGTATTAATCAAATGAACTACAGTCTAAAAGAATTACAAGATATCTTTTCTGCTATGAATAGTTCTATCATTGTAGCAATAACAGATCGCACCGGAAAAATCACTTTTGTGAACGATCATTTTTGCAAAATTTCGAAGTACACGCGTGAAGAATTATTAGGTCAAGATCACCGTTTACTAAATTCAGGTTTTCATCCAAAGTCTTTCTTTAGAGAGATGTGGAAAACAATTGGTAAAGGTGATATGTGGAATGGCGAGGTGTGCAATCGTGCGAAAGACGGCAGTTTATATTGGGTGAAGACAACCATTTTCCCATTCCTAGATGAAAGGGGAAAGCCTTATCAATATATCGCCATTCGAGTCGACATTACAGCACAAAAGGACATCAAAAAAATTACTCACATTGCCTATCACGATGAATTAACAGGGCTGCCAAATCGTCGTAAATTAGAACAGCGTTTAGAAAATGAATTTCATCAATCTCGACGTACAGGAGAAAAATTTGCGTTATTTTTCATTGATGTAAATCGCTTTAAACACATTAATGACGGGCTTGGGCATATTATCGGTGATATGTTTTTAGTGGAAATGTCCAATCGATTACGAAATATTGATTTTACCTCTAATTCTTTCTATCGCCATAATAGCGATGAATTTGTCATGATTTTAAATGATGTGAGTCGTATTGAAGAAATGGCCAAGGAAATTATTAACGTTTTCCATGAGAGCTTCATCGTAGATACCTATGAATTTTATGCAAGTATTAGTATCGGCATTAGTATCTTCCCAGATCACGCAAACTCCGTAGAAGAATTATTGAAAAATGCTGATATTGCTATGTATGCAGCAAAATCGACGCGAGGTAACCAATATCGCTTGTATCGTGAGAATATGGATGAAGCCAATGATAAATGGCTTTTATTAGAAACAAAATTACACCAAGCACTAAAACAGGATCGCTTAGAATTGCACTATCAGCCTAAAATTGATTTGAAAACAGATACGGTCATTGGTATGGAGGCATTGCTGCGCTGGTATGATCCTGAATTAGGACATATTCCACCAGATCGCTTTATTCCGTTTGCTGAAGATTGTGGACTCATAAATGATATTGGTGTTTGGGTATTACGTAAGGCCTCCGCCCAAGCTTGTTTGTGGAATGAAACACATGATTTATCGTTACGCGTAGCTGTGAATATTTCTCCAATTCATATTAGTACAGATGGCTTTGTGGAAATGGTGCGGGAGGTTATTGCAGAAACTGGCATTGACCCTCATTTATTAGAAATTGAAATTACTGAAATGAGTATGCTCGATTATACGGAAGACTTAATTGATACTATTAAACAATTGCGAGCACTCGGCATTACCATATCACTAGATGATTTCGGTACAGGCTATTCATCGTTAAATTACCTAAAAAAATTCCCTGTAGATGTACTTAAAATTGATCGTGCTTTTGTGCGGGATATCGTGCCCGAAAAATCAGGAATCGCTATGATTTCGGCCATGATTTCTTTAGCCCACGCCTTAAATCTGCAAGTAGTTGCTGAAGGCGTTGAGGAGGAAGCTGAATTAAACGTTCTTCGCGAGCATGGCTGCGAATATGTTCAAGGCTATTATTTCAGTAAGCCTTTATCTGTTGGGGATTTTACGAATTTAATCGTTAACACCGTCACAAAATAAAATCAGTTATGAATTGCTATTCTTGAATGATTTTGCTAAAGTGGGATAAAGTAACTGTTAATAACCATACAATTTGATGATGTGGCCAAGTAAGTACGAATTGTGAGACAGAAAATATAGCAACTGCTGAGAGCTATATCACCGCTTCTGTACTGAACACCTACCACGGAGATGTTATGCAAACATAACCGAGTCGTTTTCGTTACCAAACGTGAGAGGGTTTTAAGTGAAAACTTAAAGCTAAACCAAGGTGGTACCACGTCTATCCAGCACAAAGACGTCCTTATTTTAAGGACAGCTTTGTGCTTTTTTATTTCAAAAATATATGGAGGAATGCACATGTCAAAACAACAAGAAGATTTTTCAAAGTGGTATATTGAAACCATTCAAAAGGCGGATTTAATGGATTATACACCTGTTCGTGGATGTATTGCCTTTAAACCAGATGGCTACGAAATTTGGGAACATATTCAGGAGGAGATGGATCGTCGCTTTAAAGAGACAGGGCATCGTAATGCCTATTTCCCAATGCTTATTCCTGAATCCTTCTTCCAAAAGGAAAAGGATCATATCGAAGGATTTTCACCTGAGCTTCCATGGGTAACAGAGGCAGCAGGAGAACAATTAGAGGAACGCTTAGCGCTTCGACCAACCTCTGAAACAATGATTGGACACCTGTACTCCAATTGGATCAAAAGCTACCGGGACTTACCAGTGCTTATCAATCAATGGGCAAATGTTTTCCGCTGGGAAAAGAAAACACTTCCTTTTATTCGCACATCCGAATTCCTATGGCAAGAAGGACATACAGCTCACGTCGATGAAGAGGATGCTCGAAAAGAAACGATGCAAATGCTCGACATTTATAAAGAAGTAGTGGAACAAGTGCTAGCAATTCCTGTCTACGATGGTCAAAAAACGCCTTCAGAACGTTTTGCAGGTGCTGTCGATACGTATTCCATTGAAGCCATGATGAAAAATGGGAAGGCTGTGCAAGCAGGAACATCGCATTATCTCGGGACAAAGTTTGCTGAAGCCTTTAACATCAAGTATTTGAATAAAGCGAATCAGCATGAATATGTTCATACGACATCTTGGGGTACGTCTACACGGTTAATTGGTTCCGTTATTATGGTCCATGGCGATGAGCAGGGTCTGATTTTACCTCCTCGTATTGCGCCAACACAGGTAGTATTAATTCCAGTTGGACCATGGAAGAAGAACCCTCAAATTATGGAACATTTAGACGAAATCTTTGCTTCCTTAAAAGCGAAAGGAATTCGAGTTCGTCTGGATGATTCAGACCAGTCACCAGGCTTTAAGTTTAATGAATGGGAGCTAAAAGGGGTGCCAGTTCGCGTTGAATTAGGACCACGTGACCTGGAGAACAACCAAGCACTAATGAAAGCGCGTGATGAAGAAGACAAACGAACAATCGATTTACCTACAATTGTCACAGCTATTGAAGAGGAGCTAACAACGATGCAAACGCGTTTACTGGAAAAAGCCCGTCAATTCCGTGAAGCAAATGCACACACAACAATTGATACACTTCCACAACTTCAGCAGCATATCGAAACAGCGAAAGAAAACAGCTCAATTCCAGGCTGGGTACTTGCTGGATGGTGTGGCGAGGATGCATGTGAGGAAAAAGTGAAGGAAGAAACAAAATACACATCCCGCAACATCCCATTCAATCCACCAACAACAAAAACAACATGTATTGGCTGTGGAAACAAAGCAAAGCATACAGTTTGGTTTGCGCAAGCGTATTAATATCGTTTGAACACCCTCCTATTTTGTAGGAGGGTGTTGTTGTTAAGTGGAAATTCTACTCGAGCAGCTAAGTTTTCATCAAGATTATGTTAAAATAAAGGACGTTATGACTTGAATTTCCTAAAGAAATGAGGACATGCATGGCGAATGTACAAGCATTATTCAATAACTATCTTAATATCAAATTCAATCGAGGATTACCAGCTGTTCCAATGGAGGACTTTGAGTATGCAGTATTAGAAGATCAAAGTGCGGAGCTCTTTTTTAGTGCTCATGAGCATGAAACATTTTTGGCGTGGGCAGAGGAGCTTCAACCTCCAGATCCACAGTACGGTGATCCACCAAATGGGAAACCTATACTTTCATCGTATTTCCATCAGCTCGATGTTTTCGATGAGCAAGTATTTTACTATGTACACTATACCATTAATTCAACTACAAGGATTATTCCTCGTCATCCATATAATACAATGAATGACCGGATGAAAAATTATTGTTTCTTCCAACTAGCTCAACTATCGTATATGACAATGTTAAACGAAGAGCAAAAGCAACAATTAAAAGATTTCTTGTTCTTTTTCTTTTTGTATGCTCATCCAGTGAACGAGGAGACGCTTTACGCCTTTTCATTCCAAGACCAATCGATAGTACATGCAAAAACGAATATTCGTCTGGAGCAATATCTTTCTTTTTACCATGATTATTTTTTTGAGCACGCCCACAACTATCAGGATTCATTAGTGTTTGCGCCTGAGGAAATAAACGCTTGTAAGCATCTTACGTTAGAGCTCTTAAAAACATTAGAGGGGAAATCGCATAAGCTTGCGATGCCTCAAGAAGAAGGGCTTGAGGAAATCATCCGGTTAATTAATGATGTGGACCACTTTTTACATATGTATAAGGAAAATAAATTAGCATTCTTTCAATTGCTAAACAACATGCTGTTAGAGGAGCTGTCCAATCCTTACCGAGAGCATTGTATGAGTATGTTATTACAAAATTACGCCATTTATATTTTGAATTTTCATTTTGATGAACTCCAAGCGTTAGTTGAGTATTTTCAAGACAACCCATTATTATGTAAATTTATACTCAATAAAATGTTTGCTGATACTATTTTTTTGCAGAAAATCATGAGGCAATCCAATATCGACATCAACAACTATCCGAAAATTACGCAGTTTTTCGACGAGGAAGCTAAAAGAATATATCTTGATTGATAGTAAAGGGAGAAAAGTAATATGACAGAAACAACAGGCTGGAAAAATAATGCGCAAGATCATCGATTTATTGCTTCATTTAGTGGTGGAAAGGATAGTGTCTTAGCTTTATATAAAGCATCGCAGGTAGGTCAAGCAATAGGTCTTATCGTGATGCTTGAGGAAGAAGGGCAACGCTCAAGGTCCCATGGGATGCCACCAGAGCTTATCCAGGCACAAGCAGACTCGATCGGATTACCTGTCTATACGGCTGCAGCAAGTTGGGCAGAATATGAGCATGTGTTCATTGGTCTTTTAGAAAATGCAAAAAATCAAGGGGCAGAGGTATTAGTGACAGGAGATTTAGACATGCCTGAACATGGCTGCTGGCATGATCAGGTGACAAAAAAGGCAGGATTAAAGCTGGGTATGCCTTTGTGGGAGATGAACCATCGTCAAGCTGTCGATGAATTTATTAACTTAGGATTTATCACGATGATTGTCACGGTCAACTTATCCTTAGGTATGACCGAAGAAGATTTAGGAAGAACACTTACCTACGAATATGTACAGGAGCTTGAAGCCCGCGGCATTGACCCTTGTGGGGAGGGTGGAGAATTCCATACAACTGTCATCGATGGACCACTTTTTAAGCAGCCTATTCATGTTCGGAAATGCTCAATTGTACGAGACGGAGACTATGCATTTCTACCTTTAGAACTTGCGTAAAATCACTCAAGAAAACCTTTAATGTGATGACCAATTCATTACATTAAAGGTTTTTTTACCTCAACTTGTCATTTTGTTTCATGTGTAATAAAATTATTACATATGAAAGATATACTAAAAGGTGATGAACTGTTAACAGTATTGGGTGCTCTGTCAAATCCTTATCGTTTAAAAATTATTGCTATTCTCCATCAAGAAAAGCGATATGTTAGTCAACTTGCAAGAGAGTTAGCAATCAGTAGACCATTACTATACTTACATTTACAAAAATTAGAAGAAGCTAACTTAATTAATGGCTATCACGAAGTTTCTGAAAGTGGCAAAACGATGAAGTATTACACGCTAAACCCTTTTAGCATTACATTAAATGCCGATTTCATTGCCCAAGTTGCTAGCGGCATAACGGATAAAAAAAGAAAGGAATAACATTGTTTTAGATGGTTTACTAATTATGAAGGGAGTTGATGAAATGTCGTCCATGTCCATTTCAATCTTTTCGGCATTCTTTGCTTTGCTGCCACTGATTGTTCTTGTTATTATTTTTGTCTTTGTAATAAGCGTTATCCGTCGTATGGAACGTCGTGCAGAGGAACGTTTAACATTAGATAAAGAAACAGCCCATTTGCAACAACTGCAAATTCAGGAAATTAATAACCGTTTAACAAATATTGAAAATATCCTAAAACAAATTGATTAAAGTACAAAGGTTCTTACCTCTGTACTTTTTTAATTCAATTTTTCTTTTAAGAGGGTATAAAAACAATTCGATATTGTCTAAAATAACATTTGACTGGACACTAATTGGTGTCATATAATTAAGACACCAATCAGTGTCCTATTAGAAAGGGTGGTGGTTTTGAGTAACAATCATCAAGAGCGTGACGTCTATGTAGCCATTGCTGATCCGACAAGACGAAAATTAATTCGTTTGTTGGCAGAGGTAGATGAGTTACCACTTCACGAATTAACCGCTCAATTTGACATGGGGCGTACTGCCGTATCGAAACATTTGGCCATCCTCAAAGATGCAGGTCTTGTTATGGCTCGCAAGGAAGGTAGAGAGACCAGGTATCGGCTGAATGCAGCACCATTGAAAGAAATACAAGATTGGGTCTCGTTTTATGAAGGATTTTGGAAAGAAAGAATATCAAAACTACATCTTTTATTGGAGGAAAACAAATGAAACCAGATGTATCATTAGATTTTAAATTTACAAGTTCCATCGAAAAAGTGTGGCATGCGTTAACAGATCCAGAGACGCTTGCAAAATGGATTTGGAGCAATGATTTTCAGCCAATCGTCGGCCATCAATTTCAATTCCGTGCTGAGCCAAATGAATGGTGGGATGGTATTGTAAATTGTGAAGTACTTGCAGTTGAAGAGCCTCATAAATTATCATACACGTGGTCTAGTGCTGGCGAAACAACAACAGTAACTTGGACACTTACAGAACAATCTGATGGAACTACACAGCTTCACCTCGACCAAAGTGGATTTAGTGAAGAAACAAAAGCTCGTCAAGGAGCTATTGAAGGGGCTAAATATGCTTGGACAAATATGGGTTCACAGCTTGAAAAAGTATTAGCCTAATAATCGTCATTCAAATAACCTTACAATGAAGAACGCAATTCCTTAGCAAGAATTGTGTTCTTTCATTTTCTAACAAGCCTAATACACACGAAAGGATCACGACATGAAGATCAATCAACTCATTGCCAATAATATCAACCGTTTAGATGTAGTTTTACCAGAAGATCAATCATTAGGAATTGCAGGGTTGTCTGGCTCAGGGAAAACGACATTTTGTCAAACGATTGGGGAGGAATCCAAAAAACGTCTCGTTTCTTTATTACCTAAGTCTGAATATCAATATTTGTTTCCAAACATTATGGAAACGAACTTCAGTGCGATTCAAATGGAGGACATGCCATTAGTTCTTTTCCTAGGGAAATCATCTATCTCTACAAATCCTCGTTCAACAATTGGTACACATACAGGTGTTTTTAAAGAAATACGTGATCGTTACGCAGAAGAATTTCAGCTGTCTCCAGAGGTTTTTTCCTTTAATAACGCTTTAGGCTGGTGTCCTGCATGTAAAGGACGAGGCACGACGAAAAATGTAGAGTGTAAAAAATGTCAGGGTAAACGCTATAATCCAGAAGTGGAGCAACATCGACTAACTTTATGGAATGAACCCTATAGCATTTCTGATATTCATAATTTAAGCATCGAGGCTATCTATTCTTTATCAAATGAATTAACAATTAGCGAAGAAAAACAGCATATACTTCAAAATATCATTCAAATGAACATTGGCTACTTAACATTGAATCGTATTATGGGGACTTTATCAGGTGGGGAATTAACTCGACTTTACTTAGCTGAATTCATGGCAACGAGCGAAAATACAGTCATCATTGTCGATGAAATATCGGTTGGTTTGGACCATGATACGTTATTAAAAATATTGGAGCAAATTCAACAACTGGGCTATAAAAATCAAATTTGGCTTATCGATCATTCAGATACTGTGCTCGACACTGCAGACAAGCCTTTATTCTTCGGACCAGGTAGTGGGAAATACGGTGGGAAAATTGTAGACGAGTCCCCTCGACCACAGCCAATTTATTGGAAACGAAATCAGGTAATGCCCACTACCTACTACCAATTCCAAGAACTCCATTGTCGGAATATCCAAATGGACAGAATAGAAATTCCTAAAAATCGACTTGTTACTTTTACAGGGGAATCTGGTTGTGGAAAATCAACACTTGTCAATGAATGTATCGCGAAAGATTTTGTTAAACGCTATCCAAAGGATAAACTTGTGATGGTTGGACAAGATCGTAATCAATCCATTACAAGTCGATCTACTGTCGCAACATTCCTCGATATTAAAAGGAAATTAACAAAATATAGTGAGGAGATTGAAGATATTTTTCAACGTTCGATTGAGGATATCATTGATGAACTCCCTAATGAAGACATCGCCCATAAGCGGTTAAGCTTGCTGATAAAATTAGGACTTGGCTATTTAACATTGGAAAGAAAGACACAATCCCTTTCTACTGGTGAATTCCAATGTGTACATCTTGTCTCAGAGTTATTTGCGAATTCTCGAAACCCACATACACTATTTATTTTTGACGAGCCGTCTAAAGGGTTATCTCAAAATATTTTAAATCAGTTCATTGATAGTGTAAGGGACATCCTTGAAGATGAATCCATTTCCATCATCATGATTGAGCACAATGCCTATATGCTCGAAAGCTCAGATTTTATCATTGATTTTGGGAAAAGACAGCAGGAGCCTGTGACACATCTTGAGGTGGTCAGTCAAGAAGACTATTTTAATCAAGAGAAGCATTCACAAAACATAGCTCCTTTACACATTGCGTCAACACTTGATTCTAGAAATGGCATTCAATACTTAGAAGACCATCAGATTAGCTATTTTAAAATGGCGGAAAATATTTATAAAGGGGGAATCTTAAAAAGCCTATCCTCTATGGCTCGACTTATATACAGTGATTACGAATCGAACAGGATTGCCCCAGTCATTGCTATTGATCTAGAGCGACATTTATATAGCCAATATAGTTTTCTCTATGAAATTGGGGGGCTTATCAACCATATTGTCGCTTCACATCCAACGAATAAGGATACAAGAAGCTTTGATTTCTTTAGCCAAGAAAATCACTGTCCAAGCTGTTCGGGGCGATTAGAAATAGAAAAATTCGATTTTGATATCGTAGTACAAAATAAAAATGTGCCATTTTGGGACGGTTTATTACATCCAGATGTGATGGATGTCTTAAAATACTACCAACATTCAAAATTAGAATTCATCTTTGAAGAGATTAAAAATGAACTTGGCCAGGATATAAGTAAAAGCTACAATGAAATGACAGAAGAAGAAAAACATACATTTTTATATGGCTATTGGGATCAATCTTTTTATGATAAGACAACGAAATCCTCGAAAAAATGGGAGGGCTTTAATTTAATCATTGGCCGCTATATTGTCATTTCGAAATCTAAGATAAAAGAGCAAATGAAAGAAACAAGAAAAATGGTGCCTTGCCCAATCTGTCATGGCACAGTGCTTAATCATCAGAAGAAATTACGATTTGGGGACACAGATATCCGAGACTTAATCCATCAGTCACTAGATGAAGTCATTAAAATTGTAGGGAGCTTACCACAATTAGAAAAAATGAAAGCAATCGTTGGTGGAGATATGTCGTTACTCCAAGATGTCTCCTTGTTGCCAAGAGAAACGCAAGTAGCGTTGAAAATGCTGGAATTGGACCTTGCAAGCTTTGTAGGGTATGAAATCGTTCTGCAAAACGCTTTACCATTCTGGGAAAAAATCGAAAGCAATTTAGACGTTATTAGCCGTAAAAATCAAGTAACGATCTGTGATTTTGCTAATATTTACGAGACGAGAGAAGCAATAATCGACCAGTATTTTACGAATGGCAAATACAAAAAACTTACCTATGTATATGAGGCGTTTGGCTACAAAAAAATCGTCACTCAAATCAACAAAGTTAAAGCAAATCATACTTGCCCATTCTGTAAAGGGAAAAAGGTTCTTTCAGAGGATGGTCTACATGATGGCGTCTACAAATTAACCGTCCCTTGTGTTAGCTGTGGTGCAAGTGGTATTAATGAAGAGGGGCGTCAGCAAATCGTCGATGGTATTGCTGTACAAACTTGGCTAACAGGAAAGGTAAGGGATGTGGTAAAAGAAGGTTCTCATCTTGAGGCTGTTGCTCATATTCCAATTTTCAATCGCATTCGTGAGTTAAATAAACAAGAAATGATGGCGGTCTATCAATACTTACAACATAATAACTAAGCTCAACTTGTTAGAAAACCCATTTGCGCGCAGCAAGTGGGTTTACTTCATTTGATTAATCACACTAATTTTTCCAAAAAAGTTAACATTCAGTGTCGTCTTTGCCATTTTAATCGTACTATAAAGGTAGCTGGATTGGCAGTAAAAGGGAGGTTATTCTTTGGTCAAAAAAGTACTGTTATTTGGAGATATTGGCATTGATGATACGGTTGCCTTAATTTATGCAAGGCTAAATAAAGAAATAGAAATTGTGGGCTTAGTTGCAGACTACGGAAATGTCTCGCGAGAAGATGCGGTGTCCAATATTTATTATGTGATGAAATTATTCGATTTCCCACAGGGTATTCCCGTTATTTTGGGAGCAGAGGTTCCTTTAACGGGGGAACAACCCACTTACTACCCAGAGATTCACGGACAACGAGGGCTGGGACCTATTGTACCAAATGACGATCACGAATTAAAAATTGAAAACTTTTTTGAAATTGTCAATATAATTGAAAGGTATAAGGATGAGGAGCTTATTATTGTCAATATTGGTCGGTTAACCTCACTAGCTACAATGTTTATCCTTTACAATGACCTAATGAAAAATATCAAGGAATATTATATTATGGGTGGTGCGTTTTGGGTTCCTGGAAATGTCACTACAGTGGCAGAAGCGAATTTTCATGGTGATCCGTTTGCTGTGAAAATTGTGCTAACCTACGCAACGAATGTAACAATCATTCCATTGAATGCCACACAAAAGGCAATTGTTACACCAGGGATGGTGGACTATATTGATTCATTTGGGCAAACAAAAATCCTTAAACCATTAATGGACTACTATACTCGTTTTTATCAAGAACGGGACCCTTCTTTATTAGGAAGCCCCGTACATGATGCATTAACGTTGATGGCAACAATTTATCCTGACATGTTTATCTATGAGTCCTATCCGGTCATCATTGTGGATAAACTTGAAGGTCCGGCAAGAGGGCAAAGTATTGCCGAAACACGGCCATATGAAAATGGTAACAATGGAGCAAAAAGACATCGTATTGCCTTTGATATTCATTATGACAAGTTCTTTCATAACTTTTTGTCTATCATGACAGGTCAATTAGTTTGAGCCTATTCAAAAACCCCATCTCGTAGGATCACAAATTTAACATTGACATTCACTTTCATATCTTTATACATTTTATGCCATTTTTCTTTTGTCAGCTTAGAATGTCTCACAGAACTTCTATATTTCTCGCCAAAGCCAAAAATATCCGATTCGACTTCCTGACTATGCGCGATTACTCTTTCAATTTCCTTTGTTAGTTTTTTCTCGATTGCATCCTGTAGTATTTTTACATTCTTCGCGTCGCCTAAATTCATATCAGGATATACCTCTAAAACTCTTGACCGAATGTCGATGTTAAGATCAAACTCTGGTGTATCGGCATTCACTAATTTTATCTTTCTATTTGAATGGATGGCATCAAAGGCCACAGTTATTTTTTCTGCAGGTTTTTGAAGAACTTTAGATGGAATATCCTCTTTGTCTAAGATCGTTTCAAACAATCCAACTTTAAAGGTGTCTCGGACAATTTTAACGTAAAAGCTATCGTTTGCTGGAAGGGAACCCACCATTTTGCTCCCTTTAAAAAGAGCTACGCCACTTAATTCAACAAGCTCGCCATTTCTTTTAATAATTGGCATCGCTAAATCTTTCCCAAATGAATAGTAATCATGTGCGATTTGATGGAGTGTAGCCGAAATCATATATTCCTGTCTCACATTTTGTTCGATTAAACGAAATATATGTTGGCCAATATCCTCGATATCTTTGTATTCGTAGCTCAATAATGAGGATGTTTTACCCTCTACCACAGCCATATAGACACTATTACTAACACTAGCGTTTTCTAGGTTTGTATCTATATAATAGTGCAAACTTTCTTTTGCTAAATCGTCACCAAACAAAACAACCCTCATTTGACCGACCATGATTTTTTTTGAAAGCCTGCGATTCGCCTCCATACGATTTCCTTTACTTGTTTCATTTTCGGTTGTTAAAACTTCTACATTACTTTGAAATTCTGGATTTACTTCACGTATAACGGCTGTCGTCGCAATTTTTTCTTCAGTTCCTTTATCATAACCAATCAATGTAGTTAATCCTATTTTATCTAATATATTTGTCTGCACACATCCATATAAAAAAATAAATGATATAAAAACAATAAAATAGCATTTAAGTTTGTTCATCTTTTTTCACCTTCTTTGATGTGAAGTTCTTTTTCAGCACGGCAAGCATCCATAGCAAAATAGGGTAAACAAAGATTACGTAAAATGCCACATGCCCAAAAATCGTATTAATCGTATTAATCTGAGTACGTGTTTGTATGATTAATGTACCGATAAACACAAAGAAAGAGAGTAACCAAACAAACTTTGTCCCGCTTATATTGACTAAACGAATAGCCCCTCGGTAAGCAGCCCATAAATAAAGACACATATTCGGCAAAATGATTAACATCCAATAACAAACGGCGATAAATTCAAAGCGCTCAATAAAAGGAAAGCTAATAAAACTAAATAATGTTAATGTGGCCCATATCGTTTTTAATAATTTACCTTCACTATAATAGGTAATTGACACCAGCATGACGGATAAATAGATAAAGGTTGTAAACAGCAAACCTAAATGAACATGTTTTTGAACATTTTTCTTTTCTTTTACAAAGGGATAAATAACGTTTAAGACCTCAAAGCCAATAATAGTGAAAGTCATTGAAAAGGTACCTTTTAAAATCGAACGAAAGTCATTTTCCAGAACCGGTAATAAACTTTCTGCTACTGAATACTTCAAAGGAAAAGCCAACATAGGAAAAATCCATAAGGAAAGTATAATACTAAAAAAGGCCAGACCTACAATTACGCGTAGCCCTCCAGTAAATGCATAAATAACGACAATGAGTAAAGTTGCTGACAGAAACCATGTCCCTATTCCAGGAAACAACCACACTTGGATTACTTCAATATAATTTCGTAAAACGGAAAAGAATGCTACCGAGCAATATAATACATACATGGCATTGAATAAATTGCCTATCCATTTGCCAAAGATATCTTGTTGAATGCCATATAAATCATTGGAGCCATAAATCTCTAATGTTTTAATCATAAAAAATGCGACGATATGAGAGGCAATCCCTGCTAGTAAAACTGAAATCCATGCGTCTTGTCTAGCATCTTGATAGACAATTCGTTGAAATCCCTGTATACCAACCCCAACTTGTGCGCCATGTATGACAAAAAACAGTAAATAAGCGCTAATCATATCTTTAGGGCTAAGTTGTATAGGTTTTGTCATTTTACTTCACCTTCATTTCAACTTTTTTCCGGTTTTACAGGTTGAGGCTCAAATTTATTTTCATCTTTTGGTCTAGTTAAAGCAGGTCTTTTCGCTGTTAAAGGTACAGGCATTCTGATGATGCTATCTCGAATTTCTTTCATTCTAGGTGGATAGAATGGAGACATATACGGAGCACCCAAACTTGTCTGGCGTATTAGATGAATAAGAATAAAACAGAAAGCCAACATGATACCATAAAAGCCCCAGAATCCTGCTAGTATAATAATTGGGAAGCGAATAAGACGAATAACGTTCCCCATCATATAACTAGGTGACGTGAAAGAAGCCAGAGCACTTAAAGCAATAATGATCAGTAATATATTACTTGTAATACCAGCTTGTACGGCTGCAGTACCAATTACAATACCGCCTACGATACCAATTGTTTGGCCGATTTTCGTGGGCAATCTTGCTCCCGCTTCTCTCAGCAACTCAATAATAAATTCCAGCAGCAATGCCTCAAATATCGGTGGAAAAGGTACTAACGCCCTTGATTCACTTAAAGGTACTAAAAAAGCTTGTGGTATGACTTCATAATGAAAGGTTACAGCTGCTACATAAAATGGTGTTAAATAGACGGATATAAAGAAGGCAGCTAAACGTAATAATCTTAGAAAAGTGGCAATTTGCCATCTTAAGTTTTGATCTTCCTGACTTTGGAAAAACTCTGTAAATGATTGTGGACAAACAATAGCCATGGAGCTGCCATCTACAAGAACACCCACTTTGCCATCCAAAAGAGCATCGCATAATCTATCTGGCCTTTCAGTCATAAGCATTTGTGGGAAGACTGATAACGAATTATCATCAATCATTTCTGCCAAAACTGCGCTATCTAATAACTGATCAATATCAAGGTCTGATATTCGTTGACGCAATGTATTAACCATTTGATCGGAGGCAATACCACTCATATATAAAATGGAAACTGATGTATTCGTCCGCCTGCCAATTTTAAGCTTTTCATTACAAAGCTCAGGACTCACTATGTAGCGACGAATTAACGAAATATTTGTAGCTAGGCTTTCATTAAATCCAACCTGTGTGCCAATTACCTGTGATTCATTTTCAGGCGCTGATAATGCTCTAGATTCCCTTGTAGCAATATCAACCAATAGAACATTAGAGTAGCCATCGACATGAATCAAAACAGATCCATTGACCATGGATTTTACAGTTTCCCTAAGTAAACTGGTTTCATTCACTTCAGGAACAGAAAGAGAAATCTCAATATCCTCCGGTTTTTCATATGGATGATTCTGTAAAATTGCTATAATATCATTATTTAACGTTTGGTTATCGACTAAATTTTCAATATAAATAAGGGTAAGATTTGGTGGAATAGATTTTATAATTAAATCAGCTGGATTATTAGTAGCAGTTTTAATCGATTGAATAAAATGATCTGTCGCTTGAGCAACCCTTACTAGGTTTTCTTTAGGCGCCTCTTTTGTTGGTGGTGGTTGTTTTTTATTGAAAGGTAGTTTAAATTTCATTTTAAATAAAAGGCTCCCTTCATGGTTAACTTCGTTTATAGAATAGGCTTTAAAAGGGGATTCTATACTTTTTTCTGCAAGTTTGCAGTGGACAGCATTTAACAAAAAGTGGTAGTATTATAGGTATCTTAAAAACAGAACGGAGTTTAGACCATTATGCTAAAACTGATTATCGCAAATTAAATTCCATGGAATTTAATAGTGGGGCATTTCTATAATTTTTAGGAAATTATAGGGTTTATTTGGTATTGCCCTTTTGCGATAACGAAGAGAAGCATGATCATGTCTAATCCACAGTAAAACTGTTAGCTAATTTTGGTAGCTAGCTTTATTTTCTGTGTAACCAAGGACTTTATGAGTGTGTGCTCATAAGGTCTTTTTCTGTTTTTAGGAGGTGATGATTCCCAACAAAAAGGACGTAGTGAAATAAAAGGAGGGAATTGAAGTGGAAAAATATGAACTAGTATTTGATTATCGTCATGATGAAAAATTAAAGGCAAGTTTTAATGATTTAGCAATCAAGACATTTGGTTTAGATTTTCGAGACTGGTACAACAAAGGATATTGGAATGACCAGTATATTCCGTACTCATTTGTTATGGAAGGTAGAGTCATTGCCAATGCCTCGATTAGTACAATGTCGTTAGTAATCAATGGTGAGCGACTAAACGGCATTCAAATCGGTACAGTCATGACCGACGAAAACTATCGTAATCAGGGTTTATCTAAGCAGTTGATGCAGGAGATTCTCAATAAATACGAAGATATCTGTGATGTCATGTATCTTTTTGCCAATAACACTGTATTGGATTTTTATCCAAAGTTCGGCTTTACACGGATTCATGAAAGTGAATTTAGCTTAGATCTCACAAAAAAAACTATTCAACCGAACAATGCTACCTTACAGCGACTAACAATTGAACAGGATCTTGTCATTCTAGAAAACTATGCGAAAAATCGTCAAGTCAATTCTAGTATTATTGATGTCGAACAGAACGAAACCCTATTAATGTTTTATTTCACCATCGTATTTCATGATGCCATTTACTATCTAGAAGACTTAGAAACAATTGTGTTAATGGAAGAAGACGGTGGCGTTATAAATATTTACGATATCATCTCCATACGGCCATTCGATGCGGAGACTGTGTTAGCAAGCGTTGTTAAAGACACTACAAAAAAAGTAGTATTCTATTTCACCCCTGACTTCACCCTCGAGGGCATGACAGCAACCATCATACCAAATGATGACGATGCCCTATTTGTCCTCTCGAAAAAACCACTACTAGAAGGAAATTTTATGTTCCCTCTAACATCGCATAGTTAAGTGAGGGAGGGGGTAATCGCTACTGAAGGGGATTTTGATCACTTCAGTAGCGAGATGAGCGCTTTTGTAACAAATTGGAGCGCTTCGAGCGTGGATATGAGCACTTTGTGATGAAATTGGATCACTTCGAGCAGAGTTTCGATCGCTTTTGTATCAAATTGGAGCGCTTCGGGCATAGATATGAACGCTTTGGCATGAAAAAGGAGCACTTCGGGCATAGATACGAGCGCTTTGGCATGAAAAAGGAGCGCTTCAGGCAGCGATATGAGCGCTTTGTGATGAAATTGGATCACTTCAAGCAGCGATACGATCACTTTGCAATAAAAATGATCACTTCAAGCGTAGTTTCGAGCGCTTTGTGATGAAATTGGATCACTTCAAGCAGAGTTTCGATCGCTTTGACATGAAAAAGGAGCGCTTCAGGCATAGATACGAGCGCTTTGGCATAAAAAAGGATCACTTCTAACAAGAATCCAAGCTCCTCATTACTATAAAAAAGAGGGAGTCACAAACTTGACTCCCTCTTTATCTATTAGGAAAGGACCTGAATAGTTGATTCTTTTTTAGTTGTCACTTTTAATGTTAGCAACATCAGAACTACCAAAGTAAATAATAATGCTATGAGGGCAACGTCAAAGGTGTTTGTTATATCTTTAATGACCCCCACGAGCATTGGAATAATCCCACTTATAATATAGCCTCCGAATTGAATCATGGCTGTCCAATCGCTTGCTTCCTTTGGTGTAGATGTTGCATCTAAAGGGAGAATCATGGCTAATGGGAATAAGCCCCCAGCACCAATCCCAGCTAATGCGGCACAGAAAACAGGTGAGATTCCGCCAATGATTAACATGAAAATGCCGGTAAAAGAACTCAATGCACAAAGCAGCATCCACGGTTTTCTCTTGGTACTATTATTAATAATGATTGGAATAATAAAGCTACAAATCATTTGCATAACGGAAAAAACCGTGACGGTTGTTGCCGCGTAGGCATCACTATAACCAACGTCCTGTACTTTCGGAGCGAGCCATGTTGCCAGGGAATAATAAACACCGGATTGCAAACCAAACATGATCATAAGGAGCCATACATATCGGTTTCCCCATGGTAATCGACTTTTTTGACTTCCAGATTCGTTTTTAGTTGGCTGTGATTGTTTTGATTTTTTAATAATGGGAATCCAAACTAGGACACCCGCAAGCGCAAACACAGACCATATCGCTAAAGCTGCGTTCCAGGATTGATGAAAAGCGTGCATGACAGGCACGACTAAACCAGCGCTGAGTGACGCCCCGATCCCCATTCCCGCAGAATAAACCCCAATCATAGAGGATGAAGATCTAGGGAAATGCTTTTTAATGTAACCAGAAATTAATGGCCCTGTTATGGCAATGCCTATACCACTTAGAATAGCAGTTACTAGTAAAAGCACAGGCGATGATGCGATTAGTCGCAATGCTGTTGACACACCAATTAATAAAACTGAAAAAGCAATTGTCAGCTCGATGCCCCAGCGTTCACTTAACTTCCCGGCTAATGGTGCAAAAATGCCCATACAAAAAACGGGTAGGGCAGTTAATAAACTGACGACAGCACTAGACATGTGCAAGTCCATCTGAATATTTTTTAGCACAGGTGAGATAGAAGTGATGGAAGCTCTTAGATTCATCGATAGAATGAATAAAGAAAAAACGCTCCAAATCATATATAGATTTTTTGATTTTACTATCATAGAAGTACATCTCCTTGTATAATTAAAAATGCTTATTTGATATACTATAGTTAACTTTTCATCAACTAAAGTAAACTATAATTTATCGACTTGTATACTATAATATACTAATTATACAAAGTCAATGGGGAGGGTGCATCTTGATGAGTGAGGAAAATATTGACTTATCTGGTCAAGTTGGGGTTAATTTAAGGGAAATACGTAAAAATAAAAGAATGAGCCTTGAGGAGTTAGCAGCTATAAGTAATGTCAGTAAATTGACGTTAGGTAAAATCGAAAGAGGGGAAACCAATCCCACTGTCAATATTCTATGGAAAATATGTAGAGGGCTTAATATTCCACTTGTTTCGTTGTTAGCTTTTGAAGAAAATATCGAGGTTCATCGTTTTGGATCAGACTATCAATTTGCAGGGCATAATAACGATTGGTTTGTTGAACCACTTTTTAAAACTCATGGAACAGAATGGTATAGAGGCTGCCTTGAACCAAATAGCGAGTACAGTGAGTGCCACTTAGCTGGTTCTGAAGAAATTGTGCTCGTGTTAAATGGACAGTTGGAGCTGAAGGTAGGAGAGAAAAGCCATCAGTTAAATCAATGGGATGTCATCAAATTTAAAGGTGAAGAGCTTCACACATACATCAACCGCTCTAATGAAAAAGTCCATTTAATGCTGTCTTTAACGTATACAACTCCGTAGTTAGGCAAGTAAAAAATCGTCCTTACTTAACAAGTAATGGACGATTTTTATAATTCCTTGATTTTCATTCATATAGAAAAAAGTCGATTTCCTCAAGCTTAGGAATCGACTTTTTTGTACAAAAAAATATGTAAAACACATTGAAATATGGTAAGTAGTATGGTAAATTTATATGGATAGACATTGTATAATTATTATACACCGCATTATCCCTATTCTAATTATACAATATACTCTATTCTTTCGTCAACACTTTTATTATTAATTTTTTGAGGGGTGGTTGCGATGAAAACAGCAGGAGCAAACGAGCAGATTGGAGGAAAAACCACACAGTAGATCTACAAGGCAATTTGAATGTGTAAATGAACTTAGAGGCGATGAAAGGCTTCATAAAGATGTGAATGAAATTTTAAAAGAGAAAGTAGGACTGATACTTACATGTCGGAGAAAAACATTTCTATTCAGACGAAAACGCCATACGGCATGATTGCCATTTTATTTATTGGGGCCTTTGTTGCTATTTTGAATGAAACACTACTAAATATTGCTCTTCCTGCTATTATGGAAGAATTCAAAGTCAATGCGACGGCAGTACAATGGCTTTCAACAGGATATATGTTGATAAACGGTATTTTAATCCCAGCGAGTGCCTTCTTTATTCAACGCTTTACGGATAAAAAATTATTTATGACAGCGATGGCCTTGTTTACGTTAGGTACATTTTTAGCTAGTATTGCCCCTGCATTTGGTGTGTTATTAGCGGCACGAATGATTCAAGCTGCAGGCTCAGCGATTATGATGCCATTATTAATGAATGTGATGCTAACTGCATTTCCAGTGGAAAAACGTGGGGCCGCAATGGGGATGTTTGGTCTCGTAATGATTACTGCTCCAGCGATTGGACCTACTCTTTCTGGCTGGATCATTGAACATTATAGCTGGAGAATGTTATTTGATATTGTGCTACCAATTGCTATTTTAACCTTAATTTTTGCAGCCTTTAAGTTAAAGGATGTTACACCACAACGTGCGATTAAGCTTGATATTATTTCACTTATTTTATCAAGTATAGGATTTGGTGGCTTGCTATATGGCTTTAGTTCCGCTGGGGAAAAAGGATGGGATCATGTCCTTGTATATGGCACGATTAT
The DNA here is from genome assembly GCF_032093475.1 of Lysinibacillus sp. Lineage (NCBI taxonomy): Bacteria > Bacillati > Bacillota > Bacilli > Caryophanales > Bacillaceae > Lysinibacillus > Lysinibacillus sp. The sequence continues at coordinate 21,757 of NZ_DAMDAY010000070.1, forward strand.
AATTGGAACGCTTGCTTTAATTACCTTCACCCTTCGTCAGCTACGAATGGATGAGCCAATGCTTGAGTTTCGTATTTTCAAATATCCAATGTTCGCTTTATCGTCAGCCATTTCCATCGTTATTTCAGTGGCCATGTTTTCAGCTATGATTTTGATGCCAATTTACATCCAAACGATTCGTGGTATTTCACCAATGGATTCTGGTCTACTTATGCTACCTGGTGCGATTGTGATGGGGATTATGTCACCAATTACTGGGAAACTCTTTGATAAATACGGTGCTAGAAGCTTGGCTGTCTTTGGCTTAATTATTACCATTGTGACAACGTATTACTTCAGCAAAATTAGCATGGATACGGCTTATTCAACACTAGTAATACTCTATACTTTACGTATGTTTGGCATGTCCATGGTTATGATGCCAGTTATGACAAATGGATTAAATCAGTTACCAGCCTATAATAATCCACACGGAACAGCGATGAACAATACATTACAGCAAGTTTCAGGTGCGATTGGTTCTGCCGTATTGATTACCATAATGAACAATAAAACAACAGCTAAGGCAGAGGAGCTAGCTGCGAGCGCAATGAACAATATGAGTGCCAATGCCGCTCAAGCAACAACACAGTCTGCTAGCGAATTAAAACAACAAATCTTAAATGAAGCCATGCTCCATGGTATTAATTTTACGTTCTTCCTATCAACATTGATTGCGACCATCGCACTCATTCTTGCTTTCTTTATTAAGCGAGTTAAACCAAGTCATGAAACTCATACTGGTGGGGAAGTTGATGAAAAACAGTTAGCGGAGTAAATAGAAAACGGGTATTGCTTGAATAAAGCAATGCCCGTTTTTCTTATTGAACAATTCAATCATTCTATTAGCAATGAAATATTTAATTAATGTCTTTGAAACTGCTAAAACAAAGTTAGATGTTGTGAGCGTAGTTTTATCAACTGTTGGCTTTGGGATCATCAATATGAATGTCACGCTGATGATGTATGCTGATATAATTTTATTACCTATCTATCTACAAAACGGTAGGGGATTTTAAAGTCAGTACAAGGCAAGCTGGCTTTTTTAATAGAGGAGAGTATGTAAATCAGAACCACCAGTCTAACTGGTGGTTTGCTCTACGCGTGAAACGCTGGGG
>NZ_DAMDAY010000071.1:0-18795 GCF_032093475.1 Lysinibacillus sp.
GCTAACTCCCTCCACTCTACAAAATGCTTTTCGCATCCCGTGGTAGCATTTGTACATGCTTTAAATAGACCGTCATATTCGCATCATCTTTATGAGGGTATGAGAAATGAAAGTGATGCGCAACGTCTTTTGCGATGCTTCGAAACAGTGTGCATGTAGCAAAAATGGCATTCCACATATGATCATAATCGGCATCTGCATAGGTTTTTTTATACAATGCCCAATAATTTTCTGGCAAATAATTTTTCAAATACTTCCCCATCTTACCTGTAGATAATTCAAAATGGTGCTGCTGACCAATCCACCAATTGAGCATTTGATGAAGAGCGTGCCTCGTTGTGTCCTCAAACATTTGCTTAGCATAGGGCAGCTCGTCCCGCCATATCCCCTTCGCAACATTTTGTAAGCACCACCAAAAATCATTCGTACAGCTGTCAAACTGCCCCTTAGTAGGTGGACTAATATGATAATCACAATCAGAGGTTGGAGAGATAGGTGGCAAAAGCTGATCCTTATCTAGTAAAGGAACTGTTAGCTTATCCTTTCCATACTCATCTAGCATTGCTTGAGTTGATAATAAGCGAAGGTCTATTCGATTGCCATCTGTAAATAGCATTAAATATGTATAGCTATAAGCAAAGTCTTTGTCGAAACCAAGTCCTTTATCCAGTAGATCAGGCTCCTGCACCATCAGTAAGTCGCCAAATAGATGAATCCACTTGTCATCCTCTAAAAAGGAGGCCGTCTCCGTGACAACATAGACCATATCAAAATCTTGAAACATATCTTTTGCAACATGTGGGTTTGCTCTTGAGCCATTTAAATAGACAGCTCGAATTCTTTCGTCGTATTGTGCCGTCATCAATAGTAAGTCAAACATCTCTTGCTCGGTTCTCATCAGACTCCCCCTACCTGAAAAACTTTATACTCAGTATAATACATTTCCCTCCATGAAGGAATTTATAGTAGCTTATTCCAACAACAGACAATCTATTTTCGCTAGTCTATGCACACATCTTCTTCATTATATAAATATTTTCTTTTTTCAGAATATCTGTCCCTTTATGTGCTTTAGTATGATAAAATGTGTACTACTATTCTGTTATCTCGCATAAACAGGTCATAGTAAGATCAACGGCCTGTAAAAGCCCGATTCGTGAACATAACCAATCGATTGGGAGATAAGACATCTCCTACGATTGACGTTTCACTTTATACAACAATAAGGAGTGTACTAGTTTTGAAAATCGTACCATCTAAAAAAATGTCATTATTTACACCAGCAATTTTCGGAGATTTGAAAAATTTTGCTAGAGAACAACAAGCAAAGGGCATGACGTTAATTGATTTAAGCTTAGGGAGTCCTGATCTTCCCCCACATGATAAAATACGTGAGCACCTTTCTTATCGAGCAGGTTTAGCAGAGTCTTACGGTTATACACTGACAGGTACACAACGTTTTTATGAAGCAGTAAGTCGCTACTATAAACGTCGTAGCAACGTTGACTTAGATCCAGCTACAGAAATCATTCAAACAATTGGCTCTCAAGAAGGCTTAGTTCATTTACCAGTTGCCTTTTGTGATCCAGGTGACATCGTTTTATCTACTAACCCTGCCTATGTTGCCTATGACGCAGGGATTCACTTAGCGGGCGCAACACCTTATTATATGCCTCAAACAGCTGATAACAATTATCTACCTGACTTAGACGCTGTACCTGAAGACATTGCTCAGAAGGCCAAGCTATTGATTTTAAACTTACCAGGAAATCCTGTACCCGCAATGCCCTCTTTAGCGTATTTTGAAAAAGTGGTTGCCTTTGCTAAAAAGTATAATATTATCGTTCTACATGATGCGGCGTATTCAGAGTTTTATTTTACAGGTGATGGTCCTACTAGCTTCCTTGCTACACCAGGTGCAAAAGAAGTCGGCATGGAAATTAATTCATTATCGAAGAGCTTTAGCCTTGCAGGGACACGTATTGCTTACATCGCTGGAAATGCAGAAATGATCGCCATTATCAAACAATTAAAATCCAATTTAGATTTTGGTATTTTTGAGCCGATTCAAGATGCAGCCGTTGTAGCGCTGGACAACGCAGAGGAAATCACGGAAAGCTTACGTGCCACTTTCTCTGAACGCCATAAGACATTAATGAATGGCTTACAAGCATTAGGTTGGGATGCGGCACCTTCAGATGGTGGGATGTTTGTATGGGCGAAATATCCGTACGATATCGACTGTACGGAGCTAGCCTTCCAATTAATTGAACAAGTTGGCGTTGTGACTGTTCCAGGGACCGTGTTTGGTACTGCTGGACAAGGCTATTTACGTTTAGCTTTAGTACAGCCTAAGGAACTTCTTCAAGAAGCTGTAGATCGCTTAGCACAAGTAAAATTACTGGCAAAAAGCTAGATATAGTGAAAATAAAAGACCCTTCTAACATCATGTTGGAAGGGTTTTATCATGAAAATCAAGGTTATTAAATCCACACGTCATTTTCAGCGGTTAGCGCCGATTGTTCCTCGCCAGTATTTACTACGCCAATCGGTTCTACAAGCAAAATTTTGCATTCGGAAGCTGCATACGGTTTATGTTCAACATTACGTGGGACCACAAACATTTCACCTTCATTTAACTGCACATGACCATCTCGAAACTCGATTATTAAACTCCCTTCAATGACGATAAATACCTCATCCGTATCCTCATGCTTATGCCAAACAAAATCCCCTTGTACTTTCGCTAGTTTAAATTGATAATCATTCATTTCCGCAATAACTTTTGGAGACCAATGCTCCTGAAATTTAGCCAATTTTTCTTTGAAATTGATCGGTATGTATGTCATTCCTTTTCCCCCATCCTTTGGTGAATCTAATAAAAGGATAGCATATCAATATCCCTTTCATCAAAAAACAGCTACTGCCATATGGCAATAGCTGTGTGCTGATTAGATATCATATTTTTGATGGACATCATCTTCGTAACGGTTATAGCGTTGTTTAAAGAGCTTAAATAGATGTGTGACTAACACTTTAAAGATCGCATAGCCGGGAATCCCTAAAATGACACCAGGAACACCAAATAACGAGCCTGCTGTTAATAATACAAAGATAATTGTAATCGGGTGGATACTTAATGATTTCCCCATAATTTGTGGCGAAATGAATTTCCCCTCGATTAACTGAACGATTGTCCAAACAATTGCTAGCTTAACTAGCATAAATGGCGAAGTAACAAGCGCGATAATAACGGCTGGCGTGATGGCAATGACAGGACCTAAATAAGGCACTACACTAGTAATCATGGCTAGGAAGCCGAGTAATAACGCATACTTCATTCCAATAATTAAAAAGCCAATCGTTACCATGGCCCCGATACACATGGATACTAAAATTTGTCCTTGTATGTAAGAACTAATTTGCTTATCCATGTCATGGAAAATTTCAGTGACTTCTTTACGCATACGTGGTGGGCACACTTTCAGCATAAATTTCGGTAATTTTTCGCCCTCTTTAAGTAGGTAAAATAAAATAAACGGTACTGTCACAAGGGATAGGACAATGCCTGTTAATGTTGATAGGAAGCCCGTAATACCAGTAGCAACACCTTGCGCTACATTGGCAGCTGTTTCCCTCACCGTTTTCACCATATCGGTTGTGAAATTTTTCACCACTTCATTGTAATCAAAATTAAGTGTCGCTAAATACTCATTAAAACGAGAATTATTTAGGAATCCAACAATATTTTGTGTGAATGTCATGAAGTATTCAGGGAATTCCTGTGCTAAATTGGTAAATTGATCGCGTAAAAACGGATAAACCAACACAACAAGAAGTGTTATCACACCAATTACCGCTATATAGAGTAGTAAAATACCCCAAATTCTTGGGATGCGCCATCTAACGAGTAACGCCAGTAATGGCCGCAATAAATAGTAGCCAATGACGGCTAGTACCCCTGGTAAAATCACTACTTCAAATAATACTTGTAGCGGGGTAAAGATAAAGGAAACTTGATTAAACATAAAAATAACACATGCAACTAATAATAAAATAACTAGTGTAAATAATAGGTTTCTACCACCTAAAAAACGTATAAACTTGGTTGCTAGCAGGTTTGAACGCTCTTTTGGTCTGTCTTTTTCCATATATCCACCCCAATCCAAATCTCTACCTTTATATTACAGGATAATGTTGGTTTTTGCGAAATATCACTCCAGTGAAATGCCAAGAAATTCACTTAAAAAGGCTTTATTTTGCTCTACATCGATGACAATAGAATCACCCGCATGGCTAAAGTTTTGGAATTGATAGCTTCCTTCAATAGGAATCGTAGCTTTTTCAATGTTTACTTTGCCCTTAGATAGCAATTTAAGCACTTGTTGCATTTCCTCAGCTGATGAATAGTCTGTTGTCACATACCCTTGAGCTGCTCCTACAAATTTTGGTAAATGTAAAACATTTTTAGGTGTTAATAGCTCATTTTTTAAAGCTTCAATGACTTTTTGCTGACGTGCGACACGACCGAAGTCACCTTCAGCATCATGGCGGAAACGAGCATAGCCTAGTAGCTCTTGTCCATTTAGGCGATGGACACCTTGCTTTAACTCTACCCCAATATTCTCAGACATATCCTTTTCTACTTCCATTTCCACACCATTCGGCGCCAAAATATCAACTAATGATTCAAAGTTCTTAAAATCAATTAATGCATAATGATGAATCGGCAAGCCAAACATATTCGTCAATGTATCCTTCAATAGTTGGACGCCATCTAAATAGTAAGCTGTATTCAACTTGTAGGATTGATAGCCTGGGATATCAGCATAAATATCCCGCATAAAGGATACGAGTTTTAAATCATTATTTGCTTTATTCCACGATAATACCATCATCGTATCTGTACGTGATTTTTCCTCACCTCGTGTATCGACACCTAAAATCAAGTAGTTCTCGATATCCCCTTTGATCGTATCACCAGAAAAGTCTTCCTGCGCTACATTCGTATCATTAGCCAGTTCAAGCCCACTACGATATTGCATAATAGAGTAACCTGCGATGACAATGATACAGAGTAGTATTAATGTAAAAAAAGCTCTCCCTTTACGTAGTCTCCGTTTTTTCGGACGTTGTGAGCGTCTCGTATAATCTTGCTCTTCCATAACAACTAACTCCTCTATTTTGATATAGTTAATGTAACGATTGATTAGCTAGAAAGTTTCATTTTGACAGTATCGATTCCATGTTTTTCTATCTACTCGTTATTTTACACCCATTTACCCAGTTTGGAGCAAAACAATGCTATAATAATTTCACAAAAGAAAGGATGATGCAATATGATAGAAAAAGCTACATTTGCTGGCGGATGTTTTTGGTGCATGGTGAAGCCATTCGTCGAGTGGGACGGTATACATAAAGTCACTTCTGGCTACATGGGCGGCCATTTAGAAAATCCAACCTATGAAGATGTCAAGAAAGGGACTTCAGGTCATTTGGAAGTAGTCGAAATTGAATTCGATCCTACTATTTTTAGTTATGAACAGCTTCTTGAGATTTATTGGATGCAAATTGACCCAACAGATGCTTTTGGCCAGTTCCATGATCGTGGAGAATCCTATACAACAGCCATCTTTACCTATACAGATGAGCAAAAGCAATTCGCTTTGGCTTCCAAAGAAAAGCTTGCCAACAGTGGGCGCTTTGATAAACCTATTGTAACCAAAATTCTCGATGCTGAACGCTTCTATCCAGCAGAAGATTATCACCAAGACTATTATAAAAAAGAGGCAGAACACTATCAGCAAGATCGTGCCATTTCTGGCCGAGATGAATTCATTACAAAACATTGGGAAAAATAAGCAATAATAAAAGGTGTCTCACATGTTGGAGACACCTTTTGTACGAAAACAGCTGTAAATTCTTATGATGAGGCTTCTACAAACGATTGCAGAGCCTCAAAAAAGCGCTTACCGTATTTGTCAAATTTCACCTCACCAATACCGCTTACCTGTCGTAAATCCTCCAGTACAGCTGGTCTTTTATCACATAGATCACGCAATGTTTTATCGGAGAATACAACAAATGGTGGTACCTTTTCTTCATCCGCAATCTCTTTTCGTAACACCCGTAAATGTTCAAATAATGGATCATTGTCCACAAGCTTCTTCACTGTGACAGCTTCCTTACGCATAACCTGACGATTGCCAAGTAGTACTTCCTTGCCCTCTGCTGATACATAAATGGTTGGGAATGTCCCATGCTTCACGGCCAATAAACCTTCTGCAATTAAAAACTCAATAAAGTTGGAGACATCCTTAGAGGAATACTGTCCTTTTAAAATGCCGTAGGTCGATAATCGAGCAAAACCAAATTCAGCGATTTTTTGATTTTTAGAGCCAATTAACACTTGGGCAACCATCGTCTTACCGAATTTTTGTCCCATACGCACGACACAAGCGAGCACCTTCTGCGCATCCTCGGTCACATCTGTCACAGCGCGTCCATCATTACAATTACTGCAGCGTCCACAAGGCTCTTCCTGTTCCTCACCAAAATACGATAAAATGGCATTTTGTAAACAACCCTCTGTATGGCAATAGTCGACCATTGTTTGGAGCTTTGCTAACTCCTGAGTGATACGTGCTTCATCCTGTGTTTGTTCAATTAAAAAACGCTGTGTTTGGACGTCGCCAGAGGCGTAAAGTAAGAGACAGGCACTTGGTAGACCATCTCGCCCAGCTCGACCCGCTTCTTGATAATAGCTCTCCATATTGCGAGGCATTTGATAATGCAAGACAAAGCGCACATTACTTTTATCAATCCCCATGCCAAAAGCATTGGTGGCTACCATAATACGTGCCTCATCCTTTAAAAATCGCTCCTGCTCTGCCATTCGCAAATCCTCTGATAAGCCCGCATGATATTTGGCAACTGCTTCCCCGGAGCGACTTAACATATCATAAATCGCATCTACTGCTTTTCGAGTAGCAGCGTAAATAATACCTACTTCCTGTTTATTTTTCATTAAGTAATTTTTAATATAACGTTCCTTATTTTCTCCAATTAACACCGTGAGAGCCAAATTATCACGAGCAAAGCCTGTGATAACCGTTGCCTGCTCGTCAATCGATAATAATTGACGAATATCCTCACAGACTGCTGGCGTTGCCGTGGCAGTCAACGCTAAAACAGTTGGTTTTTGCGGCCACAAAGTAAAGAGCTTTTGAATAGATCGATAGCTTGGTCGAAAATCATGACCCCATTGGGAAATACAATGAGCCTCATCTACAGCGATTAGGGGTACAGTTAATGAAGACAGGGCTTGAAGAAACGTAGTACTTTCTAGTCGCTCCGGTGCAATATATAGAAGTTTTAAATACCCAGCACTAGCTAGTTGCATCGTTTCATCTACTTCCTGTGCTGTCAATGTACTATTAATATAAGCAGCAGGAATGTTCGCCGCACGTAACGCCTCGACCTGATCTTGCATCAAGGAAATAAGCGGCGAAATAACAATGGTTAAGCCCTCTAGCATTAAGGCAGGAATTTGATAGCAAATGGACTTCCCTCCACCTGTTGGCATTACGCATAGGCTTGATTGCCCTTGTAATGTTTGTTCAATAATTTGGGCTTGTCCTTGACGAAAGGCGTCATAGCCAAAATGATGCTGTAGCATTTGTCTTGCTTGCTCCATGTACAATTCACTCCTCGGTTGTTAGACGAAGTAGCTTGTACTCGCCCTGGTCATTTTTTTCTAATTCATACAGCATGATGGAGTGGGCAAGCGCTTCCTGCCCAGCAGCATTCGTTAGTATATATTCCGTTTTGGCTCTCACAAGGAGATGGGATTCTTCCACTTGAATATCCTGTATGCTCGTATCAGAGAAATGGATCTTCGCCTGTTTGGAGGCATAATAGGCAACCATACTTGTAAGGGTTTCCTGTAAATCTTCTGATCCAACGATTGGTTCCATGACACTTGCATCCTGAATGGCCACTGCCCCCTTTAAATACTTATGGAACGTATCTAAAAATAGCTTAATTTCATCCGTATTATAGGCAAAGATATTTTCGCCATATTGGTCGATAGCTTGCTGTACTGCTTCCTTATCACCCTGTTCAATATAAGGATATAGGTTTTTAGATTGGGATAAACGAACACTAGGTGTCATGCCATCTTCAATCCACTCCTCCACAAAGGACTGGACTTCCTTTATTGGCAGTATGTATGGTTGGGACTCACCTTGTTGCTGACGATTAAAATAAAGTCCAACAATAGCCCCGTTGTTTGCCTCCATAACAGGGCTTCCTAAAGGTAGGGCTTCTTCTGCTTGAATATAATAAGCCGCTACTTTATCTTGGTATTTCTGAATGGTATAGGGCATGCCATTGACATAAACTGCTAGCTGATTAAGTTCCCCTTCATAGATTTTGGGCACTTGGACATTTGCTTGATACGAAACTTGTAAAAGGGCCATATTATGTGCTGTTGACATGAAATGAACATCTGCTGCCACTAACTTATTTTGACCGAACTGGATAAGAGCCGTTGGTTTGGATGCGACAAGTGCTCCACTCGTTAAAATGAACAGATGATCATCCTGTTGTTTAATTATAATGCCTGCCCCAACACCATGCTCTCCGATAACTTTTACTTCTGGAATAATTCTTTCTTCTTGCTCGACAATCGATCTCTCTTTGTGGACTTCTGCCTTTTTACTTTGAAACCAGCCTGCTCCTATTTGACTATCACAGCCTGTGATGAGTAAAGCTGTCGCTCCTAACACGAGCACTTTTTTATACATACTTTCACCAAAACTTTCTTTTCATCATTCTCTATTGTCTATCATAATCAAGGAATGGTGATGTTTCAAGTTTACATAATATTATTATTTAAAAATCAATATTAGAAAAATGCAGCAACTTGTCTCTATTTATTTCATTCTACCTATTATTTTTTATGAAACATAACATTTGTTGTGAGAATTGGAGGATAACTGAATCGGAAAATAATTTTCAAAAAAAAAAGAAATAGCCTGCTAATTTCATTGTAATTAGCAGGCTATTTTTATAACTTCTGTCTGCATTTTAAAACGAATGGAAAAGATGAAACACCTGTACAACGACTTTGTTTGGCTTCTAAGGTGTATTCTTGGGAGTATATTATCTATAAATGATGAATGAATGTCCAGTTACTATTTAATTTCAAATGACACCTGTATTTCACTGGTGTTATGGAATATTTGTAACTTTTCCAGATAATTCAAGTCTATGTAATAGAGGTGATTAAAATGAAATCAAAAAAATATTTCTACGGTTTAATTGTATTAGCATTATTTATGATTACAGGCTGTAATATTCAAGGGGGAACTACAACAGTGACGAATGATAGTATCGACGCCGAAGAAGTATTAACTTTGGATTCTAATGCTGATATCTTTCAATATAAGGGCGTAATTTATAAGGCTAATATTGATTGGGTAGAAAAATTATCTTTAACAAAAGATGTTCAAGTCAGTGAAATTAAAACAAAAAATGATACTGGTACGAATTTTAAAGATGAAATGTCAAATAAACTTCCTGTTGGTGCAAAGATTTTTTCTACAAAAGAAAGAGAAGATATTTTAATTATTGAATCTGAGGGAGAAATCAAAAAGTATCTTGCAATCGTTGAAGGGTAAACAAAACGTCTTGTTCAACAAACAGAGGCTTATTTTCCATTATAAATAGCCGATGTAATTTAAAAGGACTTAGTTCATTAAGTGAACTAAGTCCTTTTTTATGTCAAAATCAATGCTAATTACTATGTTAATTGTAGTGATAATTTCATTGTAAAATATGTCGCAATATCCAATGTTATTTTGAACTTTTTTACCACTGAACTGAACGGTTTACCGTTAACGCATATCCTCTTATTTTTTTAACAGTTCTGTCGTTGCTATAATGCCTACCATCAACACAAGAAAGATGACATATGTCCACATATGGTTGCCTGTTATGTCATAGCCAACCCCAATCATGATTGGGATTATGGCACTCAGCATAAAGCCACCTGATAGCACCATCGAGGACCAGCTATTGGCCTCTTGATCGTTTTGAGCCTCATCAAGTGGTAACAACAAGCCAATCGGAAATAGACCACTTAAGACTATGCCAATCAATAAAACAGCTAACCATAAAAGGGTCCCTGATGTGAGCCACAATAGTGTAAATCCAATGACGCCTACTAAGCCTAATGCTCGAATCCAAGCCATTCGATTTGGCCATTTTTCCATGAATACTGGCACAGCCATATTTCCAATCATTTGCACAATTGACATACATGTGAGCATGGTACTAGCTGCCTCTAGTGTCGAGCCTTTATCCTGCAGAAGAGGTGTGAGCCAAGACATGATGGAGAAAAACAGCGACGTTTGTAAACCAAAGTACAGTAAAATCACCCAGGCACGTCTAGATGTCCACGGATTCCGACTCTGTTCAGACGTTTCCAAGTTTTGCCCAAACTCTGGCTGCTCTGTTGGAATGGCCAATAACCAAAAGACAACTGCGACAATAGCTAGTAGGACCCATAGCCCAAGTGCAATGGTCCAACTATTAGCAAAAGCATGATAAAAAGCAACAGTTAACGCTGCACTTAAGGTAGCCCCTACCCCAATGCCAAATGAATAGATACCAATCACTGCCGTAAAACGCTGCGGAAATTTTTTCTTAATATACGCATTTAATATCGGACCAATTATAGCGATAGCCAAACCTGCCATAAAACTGGTGATCACTAGTAATTGATAGCTTTCTTTAAAAAAACGCAATCCATTCGCTACAACAAGGATAACGCCTAACAGTGTGATAGACGATTTCGTCCCAAGCTTTCGTTGAAGAGGTACAGCAAGTGGAGCAAATAATCCCATACAAAAAACGGGAATTGAAGTTAGTAAACTGATGCTCGTATTGGAGACATGCAAGGCTGATGCTAATACGTTAAATAGTGGTCCGATTGCTGTTACTGCTGGTCTCATATTGAGCGCAATTAAAAATATACTTACTACCACCAGTATGAGCGAAACGGTCCATTGTTTTTTCACCATTTGTTCAATATCCTCTCTACTGCGACTTTGACAAGACAATCTATGATCGTGCTACCTCACATATTTGCAGGTGACTCGATGCCCAATAAAGTGAGTGATTCTTTTAAGATGATTGCGACACAATAACATAGTGCTATACGTGATGTTTGTTGTGCATCATCGGCTAATATTTTATGTTGTGCATAATATTTATTCAATAAACGTGCAAGCTGTAACGCGAACTTTGCTATTAGCGACGGATCTGCCTGTTCAAAAGCTGTGACCACCACGTTAGGAAATTGTTCTAATAATAAAATAATCGGCCAAGCCTGCTCACCTAATGCTTCGAGAGTCACGTCATGTGATGGTACCTCGACTTTTTCTAAAATGGAACACAGACGTGCGTAGGTGTATTGCACATATGGCCCTGTTTCTCCTTCAAAATTCATCATTTGTTCGATTGAGAATTCAATATCATTTTGGCGATGATATTTTAAATCATTGAAAATGACCGCACCTACCCCTACTTGCTGTGCTACTTGTTCTTTATTTGGTAAATGAGGGTTCTTTTCTTCAATATTGTGCTTGGCCGTTGCAATAGCCTCTTTGAGCACATCAGCAAGCAACACCACTTTGCCTTTACGTGTAGACATTTTTTTACCATCCTTAAGCATCATCCCAAATGGTACGTGGTGTAGACGGTTTGCCCAAGCATAGCCCATTTTGTCGATGACTCGAAATAGTTGCTTAAAGTGTAGTGATTGCTCATTACCGACCACGTAGAAAATCTTTTCTGGCTGGTAGTGCTGTTGACGATAGAAGGCTGCAGCTAAGTCACGCGTTGCATAAAGCGTAGCTCCATCCGTTTTTGTAATTAAGCACGGTGGCATATTGTCTAACTCAACTACATATGCCCCGTCTGATTCTACTAAGAGTTCTTTATCTTTTAGCTCTGTCACAACGGCTGTCATTTTATCATTGTAAAAGGCCTCTCCCGTAAAGGCATCAAAATCAATGCCGAGTAGCTGATAGATTGTCTGAAACTCTACTAAGGAGACATCTCTGAACCACTGCCATAATGCGAGTGCCTCTTCATCGCCGTCTTCTAACGCTTTAAAGGCTGCACGTGCCTGTTCGTTTAGTGTTGGATCTTGCTCTGCTTTTTCATGAAACTTCACATAAATCTTTAATAACTCCTCAATCGGTGATGCTGTAATGGCCTGTTTGTCACCCCAATAATGATACGCCACGATGAGTTTACCAAATTGGGTGCCCCAGTCACCTAGATGATTGATACGAATCGCTTGATAGCCATTTTTCGTAGCAATATTAGCTAATGCATTGCCGATGACCGTTGAACGTAAATGTCCCATGGAGAAAGGCTTCGCAATATTGGGCGATGAAAAATCTAACACGACGCGTCCCATGGCAGTTTGATTGGTGCCATATAAGTGTTTCTCGTGCAGGATATTGCTTAACACATGCTGCGTCACTTGCTGTTGATTCAAAAAAATATTGACATAGCCACCCACAGCCTCCACACGCTGGATGTCATCACTTTTTAACTGATTCGCTATATCCGCGGCAATACTTTGCGGTGATCTCTTCCATGTTTTAGCTAACGTAAAGCACGGAAATGCCACATCCCCAAGCTCTAAAGTTCTTGGTTTTTCTAATAAATGTTCAATCTCATCCACCGATAACTGTTGATTAAAAACTTCTGCAATACTATTAGCAATTTGTTTATTCATTTTCCCATCCTCCTGTTCAAATAAAAAAGCCCCCGTCTCTATAAATTAGAGACGAGAGCATAGTAATCCCGTGGTACCACTCTAGTTGCCATTGTTATGACCACTTTCCGTTGTTAACGAGGTGACGCCCCGCTATTCTCTACTACTAGTTCGAGAATCTTCTCCAAAGTGCGCTTCATTCATGGTTTCTGTATTAGGCTCACACCATCCCTAACTCGCTTGCCAGCTGTCCCATCAACTACTCTCTTTTTCATCGAATTTTTTTATGATTTTGACATATATTACAGGACTTTCTAGTTGGCGTCAATATGATTTTCATTTTCCTTTTGAAAAAACGCTCCTCATCAGGAGGAACGTTCTTTTTCTACATAGTGAATGACATCGGCCATGATGGCGTACATCTCTTTTAATTTTAAATTCTTATTCTCTTTGACTTTCTTCGCCACTTTTTCCGTGACGATTCCTTTTTCAATCAACGTATCCCAGCTAGTAGCATCGGATTTGCCTAAAAGAACGTCAGCCAAATATTGTGCCATTTCATCTCTCATAATGGCTTCATCACCATTATTATAAACTTTATTAATGACAATTTCGAGCTGATCCTTCTTAGCTGTGGCACTCTCTCCACCAGCACGGAGCATACTCTCTTTTAGCATTTTAGCAAACTTAATTTTTGTTGCCTTACTATCGACTTTTAAATCATTTTCGTAGCCACCTACTACAAGACCGTAATTAATGAGTGTTTGAATGGCTTCATCATACCATTTTCCTTGATACGGATACTCAACAGAAAATGAATCAACATAAGCTCCCTGTTTTTCGAGCTGCTTTCTTAAAGAGGCAATAAGCTTTTTATCCTTGCTCATGTCTCTAAAGCTGATATTCTCTTTCAAAGCTAGTGCAGCCGCAGTACCAGCCGCTTCACCTGTTACCATTCCGGTAGGCACAATACGCGCACTACCAGCTGCCAGTGACGAATAACCGGCTGAGCGTCCAACCACTAGCAAGCCATCAATATCCTTCGGTACTAATGAACGGAAAGGAATGGCATACTGCTTTGGTGCAGCAATGACGTAGCCATAGTCATGAGGTGTCTGTGCTTGCACATCCACTGGGTATGAAGCAATTCCAATACTATCCCACTGATCACTATTTTTCCAAAGATCTGCCATTGGTAATTGATATTCGGCCCAAATATGTCTTGTTTCTCTCACATACAGCTCTTCTGGATAGCTGACAATTTCCGCTTTTTCAAATCCAGGGAAATTTTCCTGTAAATATTTGAGAATGTGTAACGTTTCTTTCTTACCTGCCGCAATGGCCGCTTGTTTGGAGTTGTCATTCAAGCCATCAATGCCAAAGATTTGTAAGGCATTAATAAAATATTCATCATCGACGCGCGCTAAATTTAACCCTCTTAATCTCGTGCCCTCTTGTATAGGCTTGTATTCATCATGTAGCTTTGTGAAGCCCCACATAACCGTATGATTTAAGTTGGCTCCGCCAAATACGTCAGACTTCGCTGCTTTTTTCACTTCATCCCAATCTACATTTTTTAAATGCAGCATTAAAGTCACAGCCATGCGTTTATCCTTTATGCCAATATCCTCTCCACCTACAAAGAAAGGAACATTCGACATTGCAGCAAAATCAGCATCCTGTGTGGCATCTATAAAAGATTTCCCCGTCACAACATATGTACCGTACGCATTTTTTAATTCGACTGAGGTTACTTGCTGTTGATTCACATTCGCTTTCAATACCTCGGTTTGCACTGATAAGGTTAAATTTGGCTCTTCATCAATTAGTTTTTTAAAGGCTGCCTTCGCACCGACAATGCCAAAAGCGTCATTCCCTTTGACAAGCTCATGCCACTCTTTGAAAATACCTTTACTGATCGAGTTATTGTGGCCATCACGAGGGATATCGAGGAAATTCAGCATTCCGTATGTAAATAAACCACCAAGCTCTTGTCGTTTTTCTACCAATAATGTTTTCGCACCATTGCGAGCCGCAGCTACTGCAGCTGCTACCCCCTCAGGTTCTCCACCAATAACGATCACATCATAGTCTGCCTCTATATTGTTTATTGGTTCTGGCTTTTTATACTCATCCACTAATTTATTGTATGCCATAGAGTTTGTTATTTCTTTAATAAAATAGTAGCTTCCAAACCCTAGTAAAACTACTATTACACAAGTGGCTGTCCATAATAAGCCCTTACCCATAAAGTACCTCCAATAGTTAATTTTTCCATAAACATGTTTATTTTATCATCATTTCCACCTCTTGAAAGAGCTGAATGTCCTAATTTCTACATTTGCCTACAAATGTAAGCCTCTTAACCGTACATTAAAACACACCTAATCTACGGAACTTTTCTATGTGAATTGATTTACTAATATCAATGAATACAATGATTAATGAGGATTGGATGCTTTTTGTCAACCAATTGGACAATTGTAGTAATCGCATAAAAATAGTATGAATGATCGAAGGGAACGATCAGCTGGCATTCCAAACGGGGTTATGTACATACACATGTGGTGATTAGAAACCTAAGTTCACCTGATAACAGTCAGCATTATTTTAGTCGATATCTTTGTGAAGAAGCAACCAAAATCCCCATGGTAAATGACGTCATTTCTCTATTCTTTTTCAAGAATAGTTAATCGTACAACAATATAGACGTCTCAACTTTGCAGAAAGTTACATCAAGAAAAACTTTTTAATTGTATCTTTATTCAATTTATGTTTAACAAAATAGGTTGAAAGAACGCAAAACCTTGATTTAATAATGTTTATAGACTATGGAACATATTTCATGATATACTAGAGCCATTGTGAAAAAAGGAGGAACTTGCATGATTCAAGTTAGTAATGTAGGTCTTCGCTATGGCGATCGTAAACTATTTGAAGACGTAAATATAAAATTCACACCAGGAAATTGCTACGGTTTAATTGGAGCAAACGGTGCTGGTAAATCAACATTCTTAAAAATTCTTTCTGGTGAAATTGAAGCACAGGAAGGTCACGTATCAATGGGCAAGGACGAACGTTTATCCGTCCTAAAGCAAAACCACTTTGAATACGATGAGCATACAGTACTTGATACTGTTATTATGGGGAATAAGCGCCTTTATGATGTAAAAACAGAAAAAGACGCGATCTATGCTAAGGAAGACTTCTCAGATGAAGATGGCATGCGTGCAGCAGAGCTAGAAGGTGAATTTGCAGAGCTAAACGGTTGGGAAGCTGACTCAGAAGCAGCTACATTATTAAACGGTTTAGGTATTTCAGATGACCTTCACTACATGCTGATGGGTGACCTTGAAGGCTCTGACAAAGTCAAAGTATTACTTGCACAGGCATTATTCGGTCAGCCTGATGTTCTTTTACTCGATGAGCCTACCAACCACCTTGACTTAAAGGCTATTCAATGGTTAGAAGAATTCCTAATTAACTTTGAGAACACAGTTATTGTTGTATCCCATGACCGTCACTTCTTAAACAAAGTATGTACACATATTGCGGACTTGGACTTCTCTAAAATCCAATTATATGTGGGTAACTATGATTTCTGGTATGAATCTTCTCAATTAGCACAAAAAATGGCACAAGACCAAAATGCTAAAAAAGAAGAAAAAATTAAAGAATTACAGGCGTTTATCGCACGATTCTCTGCGAATGCTTCTAAATCGAAGCAAGCGACATCTCGTAAAAAAATGCTGGATAAAATCGAGCTAGATGATATTAAGCCATCAAGCCGTAAATATCCATTCATCAACTTCCAAATTGGCCGTGAAATCGGTAATGATGTTTTAACAGTCGATGGCCTTACAGCTACTCAAGATGGCGAAACGTTATTTAAAGATATTCGTTTTTCTATGAACAAAGAAGATAAAATCGTTTTACTTGGTAGCCCTATGGCAAAAACAGCCCTTCTTGATATTTTAATGGAAGAAAGAGAAGCGGATGCTGGTACATTTAAATGGGGTGTCACAACATCTCAAAGCTACTTCGAAAACGATCATGATAAGTACTTCGAGGGTTCTGAGAAATCATTAGTTGAATGGCTACGTCAATACTCACCTGATGATGAAACAGAAAGCTTCCTACGTGGTTTCTTAGGACGCATGCTATTCTCAGGCGAGGAAGTAAAAAAATCCCCTTCTGTTTTATCAGGGGGAGAAAAAGTACGTTGTATGCTATCAAAAATGATGCTTGCGACAGCAAACGTTATTTTACTAGATGAACCAACGAACCACCTTGACCTTGAATCAATTCAAGCTTTAAATGAAGGCTTAATTCGTTTCAAAGGCGCTATGATTTTCACATCTCATGACCATCAGTTCATCCAAACAATTGCGAACCGTGTCATCGAAATCCGTGAAGACGGCTCTATTTTAGATAAGCAATTAACATATGATGAATTTTTAGAATGGAAAGATAGTCAAGGCTTAAGCTAATTTCTATAAAAAATCCTCTACCGATCATTAGGTAGAGGATTTTATTATTTATTTGAAATACCATTGCATCGCATTCTGATAGAGAATTTTAGCAACAGCCTGTTCATCAAAAAGCTGTTGAATCAATTCTATGTCTGCATTATTAAAAGGACGTTTTGCTCTTGTGGATGGCAGATCTGTCCCAAACATAAGCGCATCTGGATTGACGTTATAAATAGTTTGTAAAGCTTTTTTGACATCGAGTTCCACACGTCCAAAACCAGTCGCTTTCACCCGTACGCCCTTATCCACTAGCTTGACTAAATGAGGAAGCCCTTCCTCCGATAGCCCTAAATGGTCGATAGATATAGCGGGTAATGCTTCAATGGTTGAAGCAATATCCGGTAACGATTTAGCATCGATATACAATTCACTATGCCAGCCTACCAAATCATACACTCTTCTAGCAAAGCGATCTAGCTTAGATACATCCTCTGAGCCACCTCGTTTAATATTAAAGCGTAATGCTCTTACCCCATTGTTATGTAAATCTACTATTTCTTCATCCGTCACAGTATATGGTAATTGCGTCACACCACAGAATGAGGGACCTAGCTGTGTCAATGCTTTAACTAGATAGGCTTGGTCAAAACCTTGGAAAGATCCTGAAACAATGGCTCCTCCCCCTATATGTAAATGACTAGTTGCCTTTAGATAATCATTTACTATGTAGCTCGGTGGTGTGTATCCTTGATTTTCATTAATCGGAAAGTTTAAATCGATAATATGAAAATGTGCATCAAAAATTTTCATCTTTCAACCCCCTTTCCCTCAATTTAACACATAACAGTCATAAGAAGAATATTGTTTTTCTGCTAATACATCATAAGAAAAACTTATATAATTACAAACTTCTTACTAAATTAATTTGTAGAAAACTTGTTACTTCCTCCGTATGGGTTAAAGGTAAATAGTGATGACCATTACGAACGATTTGAACATTTGCTTGGCCAATGGACGATAAAATTCTGTTCGTTCCCCTAATGCTGGTATGGCAAGAATAGTAATATTACTTTGTTGGTCTCCATATAGTTCGTACTTCATATAAAACCCCTTTCTCTGAAACCGTTCATCCATAATTATACATTAAAATAGAAAGGATGGTATGAACATCCAATTCCATACCATCCTTGTCATCCTCTTTCTATTATTTTATTCCTCAAACTTTTTAAAGGCTAGTACTGCATTATGACCACCAAAGCCAAAGCCATTGGTTAAAGCAATGTTGACCGTTTGATGAAGCGCCTCGTTTGGCACATAATTTAAATCACACTCGGGATCTGGCGTGTCATAATTGATTGTAGGTGGAATGATATTCTCCATGATACTTTTTAAGGTAATGATCGCCTCGATACCGCCGGCTGCTCCAAAAAGATGTCCAGTCATCGATTTTGTGGAGCTTACTTTTAATTGATAGGCATCGTTGCCAAAGACACTTTTAATCGCCTTTGTTTCGGATTTATCACCCTC